>CAZBKU010000078.1:3667-11413 GCA_964492585.1 uncultured Thermoplasmatales archaeon
GTCCTTGATCCGGCCCAGGTCCGGCATGTAGGCCTGCTCGCGGGCCAACAGCGGCGTGATCGTGTCCGGTGAGGTCACGCGCTTGACCGGGGCCAACAGGTGCAGGACGGCCTCGTCCATGATCCGGGCGCTGATCTCGCTGGCGATGCCCAGGGTCCGGTGGGCCTCCTGGACGACCACGCACCGGCCGGTCTTCTTGACCGACTCGATGATCGTCTTGCTGTCCAGGGGGCTGACCGTCGGCAGGTCGATGACCGTGGCCGAGATCCCGTCCTCCTCCTCGAGCTCCTGGATGGCCTGCCGGGCCCGGTAGAGCATGTGCCCGAAGGCGACCACGGTGACGTCGTCGCCTTCCTGGAGGACCTCGGCCTTGCCCAGCTCGGGCAGGGTCTCGGTATCCTCCTCGGGGACCTCCTCCCGGAACTTCCGGTAGAGCGCCTTGGGCTCCAGGAAGACCACCGGGTCGGGGTCCCGGATGCTGGCCTTCAGGTACTCCCAGGTCTTGTACGGGCTTCGGGGGATGACCACCTGGAGACCCGGGGTGTGGTTCCAGTAGGTCTCCCGGGACTCGCTGTGGTGCTCCAGGGCTCGGACGCCCGCGCCGTAGGGCATCCGGATCGTGATGGGCATGGTGATCGCGCCCTGGGTGCGCTTGCGGTACCGGGCGATGTGGGACTCGATGTGGTGGAAGGCCTGGTAGCTGAACCCCGAGAACTGCAGCTCGGGTACCGGGGTCATGCCACCGATGGCCAACCCGACCGAGCACCCGATGATGCCGGTCTCGGCCAGGGGCGTGTCGACCACGCGGTCCTGGCCGTACTTGTCCAGAAGGCCGTCGGTGCAGCGGAAGATCCCACCGTCCTGGCCGACGTCCTCGCCCAGGACCATGACGCTGTCGTCGCGCTCCATCTCCTGATCCAGGGTGTACTGGATGGTCTCGACCATGGTCAGCTCCTGGCCCCCGTCGGCCGGGGGGGATCCGTTGTCACCCATGGTGATCACCCCACACGTCGTTGGCCTCCCAGTACGCGACGAGCTCCTCCTTCTGCTTGACCAGGTAGTCGGGCATCTCGTCGAGGTGATGATCGAACATGGCTGCAGGGTCGCCAAGCTCCTCGGCCCGAGACTCGAAGGCGTCCACGGCCTCCTGGACCTCGTCGACGGCCTCGTCCTTCCAGGTCTCGATGGTGTCGTCGTCCAACAGGCCCTTGTCCTTGAGATAGCGCTCGAACCGGTCGATGGGATCGCGCTCCCGCCAGGGCTCGACCTCCTCCTCGTCGCGGTACTTGGTCGGATCGTCGGCCGTGGTGTGGACGTTCATCCGGTAGGTGATCGCCTCGATCAGGGTCGGCCCCTCCCCGCGGCGGGCCCGTTCGACGGCCTCCTTGGTGACCTTGTAGACCGCCAGGATATCGTTGCCGTCGACCTGGACACCGGGGACACCGTACCCGATACCCTTCTGGGCGATGGTCTCGGCTTTGGTCTGCTGGGACCGTGGGACGCTGATGGCCCACTGGTTGTTCTGGCAGAGGAAGATGCAGGGGGCATCGAACACGCCGGCGAAGTTGACGCCCTCGTGGAAGTCGCCCTCGCTGGTCGCACCGTCCCCGAAGTAGGTCAGGCACACCTCGTCGGTGCCTTTGAGCTTGCGGGCCCAGGCGATCCCGGCGCCGTGGCAGATCTGGCTGGCCACCGGGATGGCGATGGGCATGTCCCGGCTGTCCTCGTCCATGACGTCCATGGCTTCCTCGTACCCGGCGGCGTAGATGAGGTCGTTCTCGAAGGGGAAGCCCCGCCAGGTCGCGGCTGCGGTCTCCCGGAAGCTGGGCACGAACCAGTCGGTGTCCTGCAGCGCGTAGATGCTACCGAGCTGGGCGGCCTCCTGGCCCTGGACCGGGGCGAAGGTCCCGATCCGGCCCTGGCGCTGGAGCTTGAGGCGGCGCTCGTCGAAGGTCCGCACCCGGATCATCGTCCGGTAGAGCTCCCGGAGGTCTTCGTCGGGGATCTCGGGCTCCAGGTCCGGGTCCAGGTTCCCTTTGTGATCGAGGACGGAGACGAACTCGACGTTCGTCTCCACGCCTAGGTCGACGTCTTTGATCGGCATCTCATCGGCCTCCTGAGGTCCATCGGCGACGATCGCCGGCTGGGCCTCCAGGGTCGGTCCCACCACGTTGGACTGGCATATCGGTGGACCAAAGGAGACCCCCTTTATCAGGGCTCCGGCTGTCGGTCCGGCCGTCACAGGTCCAGGGTCGCCCGGATGTCCTCCTCGGAGACCTGCAGGCTGGCCACCACCTCCCCGTCGGCCATCAGCACCGGGAGCTGGTCGCCGTAGCGCTGGGCCAGCTCGGGGTCGTCGGCCACGTCGACCTCCCAGAGGGCAAAGCCCACGTCCTCCTGGACGTGCCGGGCGATGATCCGGGCCTCGTCGCACAACGGGCAGTCCTCCCGGGTCAACAGGAGCAAGGTGGTCGTCCGAGGGTCGCCTTCGAGCTCGAGGTTGAAGGCGGCGGTCACGGCCAGGGTACCCAGGGCCAACAAGCCCCAGCCCCAGGCCGCCGATCCGGCGACCAGGCGGTCGATGCCCAGGGCCAGGGCTGCCGTGGCCACGACCAGAAGCGAGCCCATGACCGCCCGGAACCGCCGGGTTGGGAGCGGGAGCACGGTGGCTAGCGGACCCGGTGGTAGTTCCGGTTCAGCTTGAACACGCGATCCCCGCGTTCCATCATGGTGTCCCGCCACACCTTGATCACCACGTAGGTCAGCATCGCCAACAGCAACGGTACCAGCATGGTCAACCAGGAGAGCAGGTCCCACTGGAAGAACTGGAAGAACGGGCTGATCTGGGCGTCCAAGATGGGTTCGGCGAAGATCGGCCAGCGGTTGTAGATCACGTTGTTGATCGAGTAGATGCTGGCCGTGGTCGCGATCCCCAAGACGAACACGCCGCAGGCCGCCAGGAGCGGTTGCTCCTGGGGCCGTTGGGCCTTACCTCGGTCGATGAACGGGAGGGCGAAGACGGCCAGGATCAGCGGGGTGTGGATGCCGATCAGGCCGACGGCTTTGGCGTTCATGGGCCCGATGATGGGCATCTGGACGATGCCGGTGTGCATGCCCATGTCCCAGGGGGTCCACCACTGCTGGTCCCAGAAGTGCCAGGGCTGGGTCACCCAGGCCCCATCGGGTCCGTTGAGGAGCGTGAAATCGTTGCCCCACTTCAGGAACCCGTAGGAGAACAGGAGGTACCAGTCCGGCAGGATGACCTCTGGCTGACCGGCCGGGTTGGCCGGCCCCTCGAGGAAGTAGGGCATGAAGGCCGACAGGTAGAGCATGGCCGCGCCGAAGAAGCACGTGATGACCACGGCGCGCAGGACCTCGTGGGGCCAGAACGGGAAGCCTTCGACGGCGCGGAGCTTCTTCTCCTGGCGGCGCTGCTCGTCGAGGCGTTCGGCCTCGGCCACGTATTCCTGGGTGAGGACCTTGAGGCTCATCGTCTTCCTCCTAGTGGGGTTCGGCGATGCCCTGCCACCAGACGATCGCGACGTGCGCGATGATCGCGCCGAACGTCAGGATGGGGAGCAGGAGCACGTGTAAGATGTACATCCGCGTGACGGTCTGTTGGCCAAGCTCGACGCCGCCGAACATCAGGCCGGCAAGCCACTTGCCGATGACCGGGCTGGCCAGCGACATCTCCAAGCCGATCCGTCCGGCCCAGAAGGACAGCTGGCTCCAGGGGAGCAGGTACCCGCTGTACCCGAGCCCCAGGGTGAGCAGCATCAGGACCACGCCGAGCAACCAGTTCAGCTCTCGGGGCTTCTTGTAGGCCTGGGTGAAGTAGACCCGGACCATGTGGAGGACCACCGCGGCGACCATGACCATGGCGCTCCAGAAGTGGACGGCCCGGATCATGAAGCCCAACGGGACCTCGGTCATGATCACGACCACCGAGGCCCACGCTTGGGTGGCCTCGTGGCCGGCGACGGTCGCGGCGGCCGTCGAGGGCACGTAGTAGAAGGTGAGAAGGATGCCGGAGATCGTGGCGAAGATGAACGCCAGGAAGGCCAGGCTCCCCAGCGTGTAGAGCGGGTACCAGTACCAGATGACCCGTAGCTTGTACTTCTCTGTGTGGGAACGGGGCAGCTCGAGGTTGAGCTGGTAGTAGAAGTGCTGGAGCTTGTCCACGTAGTTCCGGATCCGGAACCGCTCGTCGATCCAGGCGAACGTGGCCAGCAGGGCCTTGGCGATGGGCCCGGGCCGGCTGAAACCGTCAGCCTGCTGCTCGGCTGTCCCGTCCGGTGTCATCAGTGGCCGCCTCCGCCGCTACCGCCCTCGTCTCCCTCGCCCTCCTCGCCGTTGGGGAACTGGAAGATGGTGCGGTCGTACATCGAGATCCTGAACGGATCGTAGCGTGAGAGGTGACAGCTGCAGAAGATCGTCTCCCCGTACCCTGCCGAGATCGCCAGCTCGGCCTCGTGGAAGCCGGGCACGCAGCAGAAGTGCGTGCAGAACGAGCAGGAGGCCATGAAGATCTCATCCGGGTTGTCCGGGTTCTCGGGCATCCAGCCTCTGATCTCCTCCTCCAGGGGTGCAGGGACCCGCGGGCCGAACTCGAGCTCGTCCTTGGGGAACTTGATGATGATACCTGTGATCGTGTCCTCGGGCTCGACACCCTCCGAGCGCCATTGGAAGGCAGCACCGACACCCGGGAACTCCTCGAACTTCTCGAGGGGCTCGTCGGCCGGGAAGTCCGAAGGGCTGATGGCCTGCAGGTTGCCAGGCTCACCGATGAAGTCCTTGTACCAAGCGTCGAACCCCTTGGCGATCTTCTCCTCGGTCACGTAGTACTTGACGAGGTTGTCGGTGTCGAAGTCGGGGAACGTACCCGGGGCCCGCTCGTGGCTGCAGTACTTGTACCACAGGAGCTGGTCCTCCTGAGCATCGGGGATGCCCCGGAACTCACCGGAGCTGGTGATCTCCAAGGGGATCAGCGGGAGCCCGTAGGGGGCGGGGCTGCCCTTGATGACGTGGACGCCGGGGTAGGTGACGGGGACGACGTCGACGTTGACGTCCGAGATCGGCCTGAGCATCCCGAAGCCGGCGGCGCCGAGGGCGCCGGCGCCAGCCACGCCTGCACAGGCCTTGATGAAGCTTCTCCGGTCGAATCCGTTGCCGGGCATGGTTGATCACACGTTGGAGTATCGGTTCACAGCAGGTCTTCCCACTTCTGCTTGCGTTGCTTGACGATGACGATGTCATCCAGGAAGAACCGGCGGTAGAGCACGAAGATGATGCCGAGGACCAGGAACGCGTTGGCCAGCCAGAACGTCAGGATCTGCTGGGCGTGCGGGCTGTTCCATCCCAGGATGACCCCAGCGACGAACAGGATCACGAACACGGTCTCAAGGGCGGTCAACGCCACGATGGCCCAAGCCACACTGGCCGGGGCCTGGGCGGGTTCGTGGCGGACGACGTCCCCGGGTTCCTTGGCCATCCTATCCACCACCGAAGACGGTCGTGAACTCGGTCAGCACCCACAGCCCGATGGCCAAGAGCGACAGCAAGATGGCCACCCTGCTGGCATCGGGCAGGAAACCGCCCTCCTCCTCGACGGCTTCGGTGTCCACCGAGGCTGCCGCGGCGGTCACGGTCTTGGCACCGCTCCGGTGGTCCTGGACCTCCTTGGACTCGCCGTACCGGAAGTAGAAGAACGTACCGAACAGGACGATGAAGATGATGACGAAGCTGGCGATCCCGACCCAGTAGGCCAGGTAGTCGACGCCGAGCTCGGTGATCTCCTCCTCACCGGCGGCAGCTGCACCGACGCTGAGGGTGCCTTCCATCCCGCCGCTGCGGTGGCCGGGCACCGAGCAGATGTAGACGATCGAGCCCTCGAAGTCCTCCGGGAAAGTCACGGTGAGATCGTAGGACTCGCCAGCACCGAGCAGCGGGGTCTTGAGCGCCTCCCCGCCGTCCTCGCGCTCCCGCATGTCCTCCTCAGCGAACTCGAGGCCCTCGCTCTGGAGGAGTGTCCAGTCGTGGTCGGTGTTCCCGACGTTGACGACGTGGAAGGTCACCTGGCTGTTCGGCGGGATCGTCAGGTCGGTGGGATGGATGACGAGGTCGGCACCGGCCTCACCCAGGTAGACGTCGACGGTCATGATCGCCGGGCCTTCCAGGGGCTCGTCGGGGACCGGACGGTCTCCGCCGGTGGACGGGGCTTGATCCTCATCGGATCCGTTGGCACCCTCGCCGCCGGTCTCGTTGCCAGCGGTCTGGTTGCCCCCGGCGTCCTGCGCGAGGACAGCCGTGGGGGCCATCAGGAGCAGGACCGCCATCATCACCAGGAGCGCGCGCATGGTTCTCGGTTCGGCCGAATAGGGTACCCGTATTTGACTGTTACACCCTTGAGCCAGGGCGGCAGGGGGGCCGGCCCCACACCGGTGGCCCGGACGTTTCATCGGCTCAACGAAGGAGTTGATAAAGCCCCCCGTGGAGTGGCCACCCATGCGATGGAGCGTGCTGGTGCTGGCCGGCTTGCTGGTGACCGCTGGCTGTCTGGCCGGAGGTGCCGACCAGGTTGGCGCCAAGGCCGAGCTGAGCACCGCCGAGGAGCAAGCCGAGGAGAAGCTGACCGATCCGGCCCTCGTCGAGGTCTGGGGCATCGAGCCCTTGCACCGATCAGCCGACGAGGACCACGAGCTCGTGGTCAACGCCGATGGCAACCCAGGCGATGGGAACGCGCCAGCCTGGGGTTACCGGTTCGCCGACGACCAGGCCCAGATGACCGTCATCGTGGCCTCGGGCATCGGGGTGCTGGCCCACCACTGGGAGAACGAGACCGCCGAGGACGCCATCCCGATCGAGCGCTGGGAGGTCGACGCCGACGAGGCCGCCGACCAGCTCGAGGACAACGAGACCTGGCCCGGCGTCCAGGAGAACCAGACGGTCGGCTGGGACCTGGAGATGCACAACGGGACCCCGGTCTGGGACGTGGTCGTCCACCAGGGCGTCTTCGGCTGGGGGGATCCCGTCGTCACCGCCGAGGTCGACGCCGAGACCGGCGAGGTGCTGGCCGTCCACGAGGGACGCTGGGCCCACGACCACGGGGACCACGACTACGGCTACGACGGCAACCACAGCACGGGGTACGGGGCCAGCTACGGTCCCGGGTTCGGAAAGTGCGACAAGGACGAGGACCACGGCAACCTCGCCACCGGCCAGGAACCCTTGCAGGCCGAGGTCACCCTCCCCGAGCCCGGGCGGATCGAGCTGGACATCGACCACGGCACCCTGGTCGGTCAGGTCACCGTCACGCTCGCCCAGGACGGCGAGGAGATCTGGCAAGAGACGATCCCCGAGACCCCGGGCGTCGAGCGAGGAAGCTTCAGCGAGAGCTTCGAGGACGTGGCCCGCGGGACCTACACCGCGACCCTCGAACCGGCCGACCCGGCCTCGGTCGGTCACGACGAGGAGCTCGAGCTCACGGCGGTCTGGGACGACGGCGAGTGCCTGGACATCGACGTGGACATGGGCCCGAACCCCTCCCAAGCCCAGAGCCCGGCCGCCGATGGACCCTTCCAGGACCTGGCCCCGGTGGGCGGCCAGACCTGAGCTCGTTGCCCCACCCAGCCGTGCGGTCGCCCCGGGCCGGCCCGCGGGCATAGCCCCTGGCCGGGGTCCTTGACCCCGAGGTGGCTGGGCATGGACTAAATACCCCCTTACGTCTCCTAGACATGGAGGCGAGCG
>CAZBKU010000079.1:0-543 GCA_964492585.1 uncultured Thermoplasmatales archaeon
TAGGAGGGTCGGGGATGAGCGATCAACCTCGTTGGCTTCGGTTCTTCACGAGCCCCTGGACCGGTCTCACCCTCCTCCTGCTCGGCCTGGCCCTGGGGACCTGGCTGCCGGAACCGGTGACCCCCATCCAGGAGGCGGTGGGCTGGGCGATCGATGGGATCATCACCATCGCCCCGTACATCATCCTCCTCAGCATCCTCCCGGCGCTGCTGGACCTGTTCGACCAGGAGGGTGGCAAAGCCCCGTTCGTGGTCCTGGGCCTGTTCGTGGTCTCCTCGGCGGCCGCCGGCATCTTCGCTCTGCTTCTGGCCGGGATCGTCTTCCAGCTCCCCCTGACGGGGGGAGCAGGCGGGGTCGGCTTCGCAGACGCCCTCGCCAACGTCTTCACCGATCTCACGGCCAGCGCGCCGATCCTGGCGGTCTTCTGGTCGTTCGGCAGCGCGCTCGTCCTCCAGATCCTGATCCTGATCGAACGCTGGGTCCCAGAGGACAGCCTTCTGGGACGCCCGGCCGGAGCGCTTGGCTACTTCGCTCGGTCGACCC
>CAZBKU010000079.1:553-11053 GCA_964492585.1 uncultured Thermoplasmatales archaeon
TATTCCGGCGCCTGTTCGAGGTCGGGGTGGAGCGCTTGGGGGCCGGGCTGGAGTACGCCCTGCCGGTGCTCCTCTTCTCGGTGGGGACCTTCGTCCCGGCCTCGGTCCAAGATGCTGCTTCCAGGGCCGGCGAGGCTGCCGATGGGTTCTCGGCGCTCCCGGCCTACCTGGCCACCGCGGCCCTCGTCGCCGTGGGGACCCTGGCCTTCCTGCTGCTCGTGGCTGCGCTGGCCCTGCGCCTGTCGGGCCGGTCGTGGCGCCGAGCCTTCCGGGAGTACGTCGTCCCGGTGTACGCTTTCGCCTGGTCCTCGGTGTCGAGCACGGCCACCATCCCGATCAACATCGAGGCCGCTGGCAAGGGCCTCGACGCCCGGGAAGAGACCCGCGGTTTCGTGATCCCGCTGGGGGCCACCGTGAACCTCGACGGGACGCTGATCGCAGCGCTCTTGATCACGCCGGTCGTCACCGGCGTCCTCGGCCTGGAGCTGACCTTCCCCCAGCTGGCCGCGACCCTGATCCCCCTCTTCTTGATGACCGTGGGCGCCCCGGGCCTACCGGCCGGCATGTCCTTCCTGGCACCGCCGGTGATCGCAGCGGTGCTCGGGTTGCAGGGTGAGGTCGCCCAGGCCTTCATCGGGGTCTGGTTCGCCTTCAGCCTGGGCCTGGCCGACCAGTTCCGGACCGGGGTGAACTCGGTGAACAACGGGTTCATCACCCTGATCGCCGAGCGGATCCTCTACGGGCCCACCCCTCACATCGTCTACGAGGAGATCGGTGAAGAGGACGTCCAGCCCGCGACGTGACGGCGCCAGGGCACGGCAACCTTTGTAGCACGGCACCCATGCGGGCCCGTGCCCGACGTCGAGGTCCGACCGGCACGTGCCGAGGATGTGGACGGGATCGTGGAGCTCTGGAAGGGCTTCGTGGGCTTCCTGGCTCCCGAGGACCCCCGTTACGAGGCCCGTGAGGGTGCCTACGAGAAGTGGCGGGACTACTTCCTCAACCGGATGCTGGACAGCGAGCACGCCACCCTGTTCGTGGCCGACGCAGGACAGGGGCTGGTCGGCGTGGTCGAGTGCCGGGTCACCGGGGGCCACCCGGTGTTCAAGGTGTCCAAGCACGGTCGCCTCTTCGGGCACTTCGTCCAAGAGGGCCACCGGGGCCAGGGTATCGGCCGGCGCCTCGTGGAGGCTGCCGAGGCGTGGTTCCGTGACAAGGATCTCCCCTACTACCGCGTCAGCGTGCTCTCGTGGCTACCTGAGGTCAAGGCGGCCTACGAGGAGATCGGCATGGACCACGCCGAGTGGATCCTGGAGAAAGAGCTCTGAGCGGCGGACGCTCAGCCCTGGCCCGGATCCCTCGGCTCTGGCTCTCCAGGCTCGACAGGCAGACGGAGATGGAAGGTCGATCCTTGCCCAGGCTCTGAGTCCACCCACACCTCGCCACCGTGCCGATCGGCCGCGCTCCGGACGATAGCCAGGCCCATCCCGGTGCCGCTTGTCGCGGTTTTGCGCTCTTGCTTGGTGAAGATCTCGAAGATGTCCTCCTGGTCCTCCTCGGCGATGCCGATCCCCTCGTCCCGGACGATGAGCTCCCAGCTGTCCGGATGCTCCTCGGCCCAGATGTGGACCAACGGCGGTTTGTCACCGCTGTACTGGAGCGCGTTGTCCAGAAGCTGCTCGATGGCCTGACCCAGCGCGGTACGATCAGCGTGGACCACGGGCAGGTCCTCGACCAGGACGGCGGCCTGGCGCTCGGAGATGGTCTCCCGCAACCGGATCTGGACGCGGTCGACCAGGTCGCCCAGGTCCACGGGCTCGATGGTCAGCCGACGGTGGCGCCCACTGGAGTACTCGAGGAGGTCCTGGATGAGCTGGTAGAGGCGTTGGGCGGCCTCCACGATGAACCGCAGGGACTCCTTGGAGACCTGGTCGAGGTCGTCGGCGGCCTGGCGTTCCAGGAGCTGGGCGAAGCTGTTGATCGTCCGCACGGGCTCCTTGAGGTCGTGGGAGGCGATGAAGGCGAAGCGCTCAAGCTCCGTGTTGGTCCTGGCCAGGGCCCTGGCGCGCGCTTCCAGCTCTTCGGGGGCCTTGCGTTGGTCGGTGATGTCCTCGATGGTGGCCACGCGGTAGACCGAGCCACTCTCCTCGTCCCCGACCCTCGTCAGGTGGACCCGGGCGGGGAAGGTGGACCCGTCCTTGCGGACAAGGGTCTCCTCGAAGACCGCGTCCCCCTGCTCGAGGGCTTCCTGGATCGAGGGTTGGATGCGATGCCATCCGGTCTCGGTGAACAGGTCGGTCACCGAGCGGCCCGGCAGCTCTCCGGGCTCGTAGCCGAGCATGGAGGCGAAGGCCGGGTTGACGTGCTCGAGGGTGTCCGTGTCCTCCCCACTCATCGCCATGCCCCAACCGGCGTGTTGGAAGGCGTGGCCCAGACGGCGGACCTCCACCTCAGCGAGGTCGCGAGCTGCTTGCTCTCGAAGCGCCTTCAACCCGCGGCCCAGGTCCAGGCCGACGTCCTCCAGGAGGTCGAGTTCGGCCTCGGAGAAGGCGCCCGGGTCCTGGGCGTACAGGTGGAGGAGGCGCTCGATCTCGCCATCGATGGGGACCGGGATGGCTGCCGAGCTGGCGCAACCGCGCGCCAGAGCGTCCTCGCGCCAGGGCTCGAAGGCCGGATCCTCGCGGATGTCCTGGGCGCTCTGCGGCTGACCGGTCCGGACGGCTCGACCGCTTGGGCCCTGGCCTCGGGGTTGGTCAGACCTGGGGATGTCGGCGCTGTCCAGGGAGCCCTCCTCGTACCCGGCTCGGGCGATCGGCCGGATGCTGGGCTCTGGGCCGTGGCCGACCTCGCCGATCCACACCAGACGGTAGCCGCCGACGTCGAGCACGGCCTGGCAAATCCGATCCAGCAGGTCGGCCTCGCCGGTGGCGTCTAGCAACGCCCGGTTGATCGTGCTGTGCAGCTGGAGGACACGCCCTAGCCGATCGACCTCGCCGGGATCCTGGAGCGCCGAGGCCCTGGGACCCTGGGATCCGTCCAAGACGTCGGCTCCACCGTCAGCGGGGAGCGCGGCCTCGACCATCGTGTCCCCTTGTCGGGACCTGCTTAAGAACCCGTCGGGAGGTGCCTTGCGCTCTCGGCGGGTGCTCGGCCCGGCTGGATGGATGGCGAGGCCCTGCGAGGCAAGCTACTTACCACCAGACACCGGTCTTCCGGTGAGATGCCCACGGGCTCCAGGCGTCCGGGCAGCGGGCGACCACCCCCAAAGTGTTCGTCTTTGAACGAACGATGCGTTCATCATGAACGAGTTCTTGGGTCCTTCATGCCGTGAGGTGTTCCAGATGCCGCCACGCAGCCTAAGCGACCCCGAGACGACAGACCCCCTTGAGGACGAGCTTCGCCGACGGCTCGAGGCGGTCCGCGAGCGGACGGTGACCCTGATCGAGCCGCTGACCCACGAGGCGTTCACCACCCAGCCGGCCCCGGTCATGGGGACGGTCGCCTGGGATGTGGGCCACATCGGCGCCTTCGAGGAGCTCTGGCTCGTCGAGGCTCTGGATGGACCGGAGGTCGGCTACGACGACCTGTCCGAGATCTTCGACCCCCTCACCCATCCCCGCTCCGAGCGGGGCTCGATCGAGCTCCCGGCCAAGCACGAGCTGACCGCCTACCTCGACCGCGTCCGGAAGACCAGCCTGGACGTCCTCGACAGCATCGACCTCCCCGACCGGGAGCTCACCCGCGACGGGTTCGTCCACGACATGATCGTCCGCCACGAGCAACAGCACCAGGAGACCTTCCTGATCACCCTCCAGCTCATGGAGCCTGACCCCCAGGGACCGGCACCCGAGCAGGAGCACCTGGTCCCCCTGGATCCCTACCCCCCGCCGATCCGCAAGGCCAAGCCTGAGCCGCAGACCACCGTGGGCGGCATGGTCGAGATCCCGGCCACGACCTTCCCGATGGGGACCGACAAGCGCGTGGGCCACTACGACAACGAACGCCCCCAGCACCCGGTCGAGGTCGACGCCTTCCGGATCGCCAAGGCGCCTGTGACCAACGGCGAGTTCCTGGCCTTCGTGGAGGACGGTGGCTACGACGATCCCGAGCATTGGAGCCAGGATGGCTGGATGATCGCCCAAGCCCTCGACCTCGAGCATCCCCGGTTCTGGCGCCAGCGTGACGACGGCTGGCACGTGCGCGAGTACGACCGGTGGATCGAGCTGCCCGAGGATCAGCCCGTGATCCACGTCTCGTACTACGAGGCCGAGGCCTACGCAAGCTGGGCGGGCAAGCGGCTGCCCACCGAGGCCGAGTGGGAGCTGGCGGCCACCTGGGACCCCGAGACGGAGACCAAGACCACCTACCCGTGGGGAGACGAGGCCTGGACCCCGGAGAAGGCCAACCTGGGCCAGCGCCTGTTCGGGCCGGCCCCGGTGGGCGCCTACCCCGAGGGCGCCTCGCCGGTGGGCTGCCACCAGATGGCCGGCGACGTCTGGGAGTGGACCTCCACCGTGTTCAGCGCCTACCCCGGGTTCGAGGCCTACCCTTACGATGAGTACTCCAAGATCCACTTCGACAGCGGCTACCAGGTCCTGCGCGGAGGCTCCTGGGCCACCTGGCCGGCCTGTGCCACCGGCACGTTCCGCAACTGGCACCAGCCCGACCACCAGCAGCTGTTCGCAGGGTTCCGTGTGGCCGAGGGTGGCCCCCGGTGACCGAGACACCCGAGGCGGTGACCGCCGACCCCGAGTTCGTCGCCGACGTCCGCCAGGGCCTGACGGCAGACCAAAAGGCCATCCCGCCGCGTTGGCTGTACGACGCCCGGGGCTCCAAGCTCTTCGAGCAGATCACCGATCTGGAGACCTACTACCTGACCCGGACCGAGCGGGCCCTCTTCGAGACCCATGCGGGGGCGATCATCTCCGCGTGCCCGACGCCGCTGGAGATCGTCGAGCTAGGCGCCGGTAGCGCGGCCAAGACCCGGCTGATCCTGGCCGCGGCCATCGCCCGGCAGGGATCGACGACCTACTGCCCCATCGACATCAGCCAGACCGCCATCGACATGGCCCGCCGGCAACTCCTCGAGCAGTTCCCCGACCACCTGACGATCCGGCCGGTCGTCGGCCCTTACGACCAGGGGTTGGAGAAGCTCCACGACCAGGACGGCGCCCCTCGGCTGATCCTCTTCATCGGGTCCAGCATCGGCAACTTCGGGCTCGACGATCAGCTCGACCTGCTCACCGGGATCGCCGAGGCCATGGGGCCCGAGGACCGCTTCCTGTTGGGCACGGACATGGCCAAGGAGGAGGACGTCCTGCTGGATGCCTACGACGACCCGCAGGGGGTCACCGCCGGGTTCGCCCTCAACCTCCTGACAAGGATGAACCGGGAGCTGGGCGCCAGCTTCGATCTGGACACGTTCGAGTTCGTGGCCCTCTACAACCCGGGCGAGCACCGCGTGGAGATGTACCTGGAGAGCCAACAGGACCAGGTGGTCCCTATCGAGGCCCTGGACCTGGAGGGCGGCTTCGAGGAGGGTGAGCGGCTCCACACCGAGCACTCCTACAAGTACACCGAGACCTTGATCGACGACCTCCTCGACCAGGCTGGCTTGGCCCGGGAGGAGAGCTGGTACGACAGCAAGGGCTGGTTCGGCGTCCATCTGCTCTCCTCGACCACCCGGTGAGCCAGCCACAGGGTACGACGCCTGCCCGTCCCTCGACCATGGCTCCCGGACCGCCAGAGGGCCTCACCCTGGCGTCCAGCGTCCGGTGAGGATCAGGGCGGCCTGCTCGCCGTCGTCCAGCCAACCGGTGCCGTGGAGCTCCTGGAGGGCACCCAGGGTGACCGCCGAGGACGGCTCGGCCAGCAAGCCTCGGCGGTGCAAGCGTTGCATGGCGTGCCGGGTGGTGGCCTCGTCGATGGCCAGCGCGGTCCCGTCGGTGGCCTGGACGGCCTCGGTCATCTGGCCAAGGCGTGGGGGGTCCGGGATCAACAACCCGTCGGCCAGCGTGTTCTCGCCCGGTCCCGTCTTCCCGTCCACAGCTCGGACCAGCGGGTCGAAGCCCTGGGCTTGGACGGCCACCAGGCGCGGGATCTGGCCGGGCTCGATCACGCCCCCAGCGGCCAGACGCTCGAAGCCCCGGAAGGTGCCCAGCATGACCGAGCCCATGGCGCACGGCGTGATCAGCACGTCGGGCAGGCCGGCCGGGTCCTGGGCCAGCTCGTAGGCGATCGTCGAGCAGCCGTCGAGGAAGTGGGGCGGGTAGGTGTGGTTGGCGTAGTAGGTGCCGGGTTGGTCGGCCGCCTGGACGGCGGTCCGGGTGACCTCGCTGCGCTTGCCCTGGACGACCTGGAGCTCGGCACCGAGGGCCTCGATCCGCTCCCGCTTGGTCTGGGTGATCGAGCTGGGCGAGAAGATCGTGCAGCCCATGCCGGCCTGGCCGGCGTAGGCCGCACAGGCCGCCCCGGCGTTGCCCGAGGAGTCCTCGACGACCCGTGAGGCGCCGGTGGCCTGGGCCGCCGAGACGGTCACGCAGGCCCCGCGGTCCTTGAACGACCCGCTCGGGTTGAGAAGCTCGAGCTTGAACCACGCGCCCAGCTGGTCGTCGTGGACCAGGGGCGTGGCGCCCTCTCCCAGGGTGATCGCGTGCTCGGCGGGGACCTCGAACGTGCTGGCATACCGCCACAGCCCGCGACCCTGACCGGCCAGGTCCTCCTCGGTGACGCCCGAGAGCCCGCCGGCGTGGTCCAGGGCACCCCCGCACGTGCAGATGGCGGTCTCGGGTCCGTGCCCGGCCCCGCAGTCGATGCAGATCAGCGCGTCCACGAGCCGGCAGGGTGGCTGGCGGTGATAACCCTAGGGACCCGCCAGGCTTAAGCGGCCGACCTCCGTGGCCGCGGCGTGGCCGTCGACTGGGGCATCGTGGCGTTCCTCGCCATCGCCGGGTTCGTTGCCGCCTTCATCGACAGCCAGGTCGGGGGCGGCGGGGCTATCAGCATCCCGGCCCTGATGGCCGCCGGCCTGCCACCCCACCTGGCCCTGGGGACCAACAAGCTGGCGGCCACCGGGGCTAGCCTGACGGCCACGGTGACCTACGTCCGGGCCGGCACCGTGCTCCCCCGGGTGACCGCGTGGTTGGCTCCCGCTGCCGCCATCGGCGCCGCCCTGGGCGTGGCCGGCGTGCTGCTCGTCGATCCGGGGATCGTCCAGATCCTCGTCCTCGTCCTGATGGGGGTGATCACGGTGTACGTGCTCATCCAGAAGGAGTTCGGCGAGCACGACCGCTACGACGGTCTGACGACGGGCTCCCTGGCTCTGGCGTTGGTGCTGACCACGGTGATCGGCTTCTACGACGGGTTCCTGGGTCCCGGCACCGGCAGCTTCCTGATCTTCGCCTACATCGGCGTGCTCGGGTTCGACTTCCTCAAGGCCGCCGGCCATGGCCGGGTGATGAACTTCACCAGCAACATCGCGTCCCTGGCGGTCTTCTGGTACAGCGGACAGGTCGACGTCGTCGCCGGCCTGCCGATGCTCTTGGCCATGCTGGTCGGAGCGCATGCCGGCTCGAGGTTCGCGATCAAGCATGGCAGCCGGTGGATCAAGCCCTTGTTCGTCCTGATCACCCTGGCGCTGATGGCCAAGCTACTCTGGGACATGGGGGTGCTGGGCCTGTGAGCCCCCCGGGACCCCCCGTTGACCCCCTCTTGGACCAGGCGCATGCCATATACTTTAAAAAGTAGCCCACCCTCAGACAAGGGAGATGCAGTTCTTGGCTCGCGCTGAGCTCACCCCCGAACGGGAACAAGAGCTCCTGCGCCAGCCGGAGATCACCCGGGATGCCACCGGCCTTTTCTTGGTCATCCGGGAGGGCGGCCAAGCGGTCGAGGGCGCCAGCGATGGCCAACCGATCTGGCTCTCAGCCGGCGATTTCGCCGTCGAGGCCCACGTCCCGCCGGACCTCTCCCGCGACGAGAAGCACGAGCTCACGGAGGGTCGTTGGCGCGAGACCGACCAGGTCGACATCTACAAGAGCGGCATCTACCGCCTCTCCCGCTCCCACAAGGTCCTGGCTGACCTGGGGCGCCCGGCGCTCTGGATCCGTCAAGACGACCGGACCGACACGAAGCTTCGCCACTACCAGGAGCAGGCCGGCGGGGATGTCCTGGTCCTCCTCGAGGACTACGATGAGGACCAGTGGCTGACCCAAATGCTCATCGAGAACGCCCAGCAGGCCTGGTACCAGGGCACAGAGCTCCTCCTGTTGGGTCCACCGGCCTACAACAAGACCATCGCCCAGTTGGCCCAACAGGGCGCCCAGTGCGTCTACGACCCGGCGCTCTTCGAGGAGGCCACCGGCGAGGCCACCGACACCGGCGAGCAGGTCCGACCCAAGGTCGCCAAGGACATGGTGGCCAACCCGTGCCGCTTCCAGATCATCCAGGCCAGCATGTCTTACGTGAAGATGTTGGGCGAGAGCTTCGACGAGGTCGGCGAGCGCCACCAGGACCAGTGGCTGGTCCCCCGGGATGAGGCCGTCGAGCTCGTCGAGCAGCTGCGTGAGCGCGGCGTCGAGCTGGTCACCCGCCGCCTGGACGGCCGCAAGCGGGACTACGAGTCCTGGAGCCCGGACATGCCCGAGGACGAGGGCCCCGGACGACCGACAGAGCGAGAACCGGTCACCGACTGGGAGCTGCCCGGTCCCGTGCCAGGCCTCAAGCCCCACACGGTCCTGGATGCTCACCAGGTCCGGGGCGCGGCCTACATCCTGGCCCGCGACTACGAGTGCGTGGTCGGCGACGAGATGGGCCTGGGCAAGACCCTGACCAGCATCGCGGCCGCCCAGTACCTGGACGGTCCGACCCTGGTGGTCTGCCCGAGCAACGCTCGCCAGGTCTGGCGCCAGGAGATCGAGAAGTGGAGCACGGCCGAGCACCGCATCCTGAGCCCCGGCGAGAGCGCTGTCGACGCCGAGCGCGAGCTCAAGAACAACCCCAAGGACTACGTCATCGTCAGCTACGATGGCATGGCCCGGTTCCAGGACGTCATCAAGAACCTGGACTGGGGCCTGGCGATCCTCGACGAGGCCCACTACCTGCGCAACCGGCGCACGCGACGGGTCGAGCTGGCCCGGGAGCTGATCTTGCCCATCGAGCGCAGGGTCCTGTTGACCGGGACCCCGTTGATGAACAACCCCGGCGAGCTGCGCAGCCTGCTCTACTTCGTCCACCCGGAGGAGTGGGAGGATGCCCGGTGGTTCCGGCGCCGGTTCGAGCGGCCCTGGGAACGCGGCACCGCCGAGGTCCGGGAGTCGGTCGTCGAGCGCCTCCACGAGTACCTCGACAACGTCATGATCCGCCGGGTCAAGGCCGACATCTTCCACCACCTGCCCGACAAGGACACCCACGTCCACATGGTCGACCTCTCGTCGGCCTGGGCCCGCGAGTACGCCGAGGAGGAGGCCCAGTACGCCCAGGAGCAGCGGGCCGAGACCGACGCCCTGGGCAGCCTCCAGCAGCTCAACCGGCTACGCCAGCTGGCCGTCAACGGCAAGCTGGACGAGGTGCTCCCCTACATCCGCAAGCTGCTCGATCGGGAGGAGAAGGTCGTCATCTTCGGCTTCTTCCTCTCGGGCCTCAAGACCCTCAAGGAGACCTTCATCGAGTACAACCCGGCCATCCTCACCGGCTCCAGCAACGACCGGCAGCGCAAGCAGGCCGTCGACCAGTTCCAGCACGACGACGGTTGCCGCCTGTTCATCGGCCAGGTCAACGCCGCCGGCCAGGCGATCACCCTGACCGCCGCCCGGCACGTGATCTTCCTGGACCTGGTCTGGAACCCGTCGGTCATGCGTCAGGCCATGGACCGGGTCCACCGCCGTGGCCAAGACAAGGATGTCCACGTCCACTTCTTCATCACCGAGGACACCGTCGAGGAGGACATCCGGGATGTCCTGGAGGAGAAGGCCATGCTGGTCGACGCCGTGGTGGATGACGCCGAGTTCCGTGACATAGAGGCCGTCCAGTGGGAGGTCACCAAGCGGCTCTTGGAACGCCAGGGCCGCAAGCGGTGACACAGAGGCCGACGCGAGGGTTTAACAGACAGCGGCAGCTCATCGTCGCCTGCACCGTGATGATGACGAACGCCTAGCTGTACCATGATGAATGATGGGCGATCTGAGCGGTGCACCCTCTCCACCCTTCTGATGACCGACAGGCCCGCCTGAGAGCAGAGCCTAGCCCGGGCAACCACAACCCGCCAGGAGCCGCTGGGCGCCTGCGGGCTCGAGGACGAGGAGGCCCAGGATCGAGCCAGGCCGATCACGGTGACCCCGGCTCGGATAGGCTGGCTGGTTGTCTGGCTCGGCAAGCGATCGCCTGGGAGCCATGGCGCCCTCTGCCAAGGATCGACGGAGGAGAGGACAGATCCCGGCGTGCTCGAGGCAGACGGATCTAAGGCCTCAGAGCGACGATCTCCTCGAGGCGGAGCACGTTGTC
>CAZBKU010000080.1:0-11028 GCA_964492585.1 uncultured Thermoplasmatales archaeon
ATCGTGTGACCGAAGACGTGGCCGTAGAAGGTCACGACCTTGCTCTCCCCGGCGGGATCCTCGGACGCGTTCGGGCCCTGCTGATCCTGGGGTTGGATGGACCGTTCGATCGGGTCGTCCTCGGTGGCACCCGGCGCGTCAGAGAGGGGCTCCGCCGTGCCGGTCATCGGGACCGTGGCGAAAAGCGCGACGACCAGCACCAGGACCGCAGAGCGGTTCCGTGGGATGGTACCACCGATAGGGCCGTCGGTCAACGACCCCTTAGTGCCTCTGGTAGGCCTCTCGAAGAGTCAGGGCTACCCACCGGCTTCCTCGGCAGCACCCTCTTCGATCGCCTGCAGGCGCTCCTGGCTGATGGTCTGGAACCCGCAGGTGCCCGGATCGGTGGTCGCTGGGACGGTCCCGCGGCCCTGGCCGGGTTCCAGCGTGAAGCTGGCGGTGCAGGAGCCCTGGGCCGAGCCCTGGAAGTTCTGGGCCGATACCGTCACGTCGTAGGTCCCAGCTGGAAGCTCCTGGGCTTGGTAGTCCCAGACCCAGGTGACGTTGATCGGCAGGTAGTGGCCACCGTGGGCGAAGGAGACGTCGCCGAACCGGTCCAGGCGCTCCGGCGTGACCGACCCGTCGGGGCCCTCGATCTCCAGCTCGATGCTCTCGGAGTCGATGTCGTAGCTGCCCCACGGCGTGTTCATCACACCCAGGATCGCCATCTTGCCATGGGCGAAGTTGGGGATCACGCGCTCGACGTCGAAGGCGTTCTTGACGGGCAGGGTGAACGTCTGGGGGAAGAACTCGCCGGCCCACCATCGCACGTCCCCGTCGATCAGGAAGGTCTGGCCACCGGCCTCCTGGTGGACCGAGTAGACCAGGAAGAAGTCCTCGTCCCTGGGGATGGTGTCCACCTGGGGCGGTCCTAGGTCGATCTCGAAGTGGTTGGCGTTCGGGCTGCCGGGCAGCCCGTTGATCACGGTGTCGGGGCCCCACTGGCCCTCGGCGATGACGTCGTACTCACCGTCCTGGAAGACCTGCTCGATGGGCGGGGCGTCCGAGGCGTTGGCCCCGTGTTCCCCCAGGTTGGCTTTGTAGAGGGTGGCGGTCACCACGACGTTCTCAGCCACACCCGGGTCCCAGCCCCAGTACGGGTAGAGGCAAGGCACGTCCTCCGGGTGGGGTTGCAGGAAGCAGTTGGTCTCGCCGGTGCTGACGAACCAGCCGTGCAGGTCCATGGTGAGGTGGATACCCGCCGTGATGGCCTCGTTGGTGTCCAGGACGATGTCCTTGGTCTGACCGCGCTCGTTGTGGAGCTGCGAGTAGTCACCCCCGCCCTGGAACTCTGCCCGGTTGGCCACATCCACGAACCCGGCCGTGGAGAAGAGCGCCAGCTTGTTCCACGATGCCGACTCGCAGTCGGTGATGACTGGGGAGGCCGACTCGCAGTCGCCACCGGTGCCGATCCCGTAGTTGTCCTCGCCGACCGGGGCTTCCGTGTTGGCCGGCATGGGGCTGCTCAGGCCGTGGTTGAAGACGTGACCGTAGAAGGTGACCACGTCGGCCTCCCCGGCGAGGTCGCGGCCGTCCTCTTCCTGCGCGAACGCCCCTGTCGAGCCCATCGTGAGGAGGAGCGCGGCGACGAGGAGGACGCTGCGGCGTGACATCATATCACATGGAAGCTTCCTGGGGGAACCAAAAACTTTGCTGTCGTGGGCTGGCCGTGGGGCTCACTCGCTCGTACCCCCGACCCTCCCGGTGCGGAGGGGGCTGGGCCCTACCGATCACGTCAGGCCGCGGACCCGGCCACAGATGCCCGGAAGAGAGGAACATCCAGGAAGGGGACAGGACCTGGACCTGATCCGGCTTGAGATGAGCGCCCCGCGGGAGCGGGTCCCCCTGGGTACGTCCAGGCTACCCACCGGCCTCGTCGGCAGCACCCTCCTGGAGCTGCTGGGCCCGCTCTTCGCTGAGGGTCTGGGCGCCGCACCGGCCGGGATCGATCTGGTTCGGCACGAACTGTTCGCCTTCTTGGTTGAGGGTGAACGTGGCCGAGCAGGCGGCCGACGAGCTCCCTTGGAAGTTGGACGCCGAGACCGTCACCGTGTACTCGCCGGTCGGAAGGTCCTCGGCCTGGTAGTCCCAGATCCACGTGAAGTTGATCGGCTGGTAGTGGCCACCGTGGGCCACGCTGAACTGGCCACGGCGGTCGATCCTCTCGGGCGTGACCTCGCCGTTGGGGCCCTCGACGGTCAGATCCACCGAGCCAGGCTGGAGGTCGTAGCTACCCCAGGGCGTGTTCATGATGCCCAGGATCGCCAGTTGGCCGTGGGCGAAGGTGGGGATCACGCTCTCGACGCTGAAGGCGTTCTCCACCGGTATCGTGTAACTAGGCGGGAAGAACTCCCCAGCGAACAATCGCCAACTGTGGGTCCCGTAGTCGGTGCCGCCAGCCGACTGGTACCAGTGGTAGTCGACGAACCAGTCGTGATCCCTGGGGATGGTGTCGATCTCCGGGGTCCCCATGTCGACGGTGATCTCGTTGGCCGTCGGCGTACCCGGCAGCCCGTTGACCATCTGACCGCTCCACTGCCCATGGGCGACGACCTCCGCATCGGGGATCGCGTCGGCGATGGGGGGAGCATCGCTGGCGTTAGCGCCGTGGTCACCGAGCTGGGCGTGGTAGAGGGTCGCTTCGACGACCGCGTTCGGGTGGGTGCCCACATCCCAACCCCAGTACGGGTAGACGCAGGGGACATCCTCCGGGTGTGGGTAGGCGCACAGCGTCCCCTCGCCGTTGACGGTGCTCACCGGCCACCCGTGGAAGTCGGCGGTCATGAAGATGGTGGCTTCCATGTTCTGGCTCGTGTCGAGCTGGACGTCCTGGGTCTGGCCACGCTCGTTGTGCAGCAACGAGTAGCCGCCGCCGGCCTCCCAGTCAGCAGGTCCCTCGACATCGACGAAGCCAGGCGTGCTGAAGAGCACCAGCCGCTTGCTGGTGTCGTCCTCGCAGCTCAGGCCACCCGGCGTGGCCGACGGACCGCATCCGCCGATGAACCCGAGGCCGTAGTTGTTCTCACCGATCGGGGCCTCGGTGTTCGAGGGCATGGGCGCACCGACGCCGTGACCGAAGACGTGACCGTAGAAGGTGACGACGTCGCTCTCACCGTCGGCTCCGCTGTCCTGGGAGCCCCCTTGCGCCAGGGAGCCTGCCGGGACGGAGGTGACGACCGCCACGGTCGCGATCAGGAAGAGGAGACGGCGTCCACGGAGCATGGGATCGGGTGGAAGTCCCCTGGGCGCTACTTCAATGCTGTGGCACACGTCCCACGCTATCCCTGGGGCACGTCCCTCCAGAGAGCCCGTGCTCGGCCAACCTCCTTTCGATGCTGGCCGGCCGGTCCTGCAAACCCATCTCGGCGGGATCCTCGGGCAGGCATCTCTCCGGGGCCAGGCCCACCAGCTCGCCGTGGCGGACCCTCACGCCGGCCTGCCCGGCCAGCGTCGTGACCCGGGCGAAGACGTCGGCCGGGGCCAGGACCTCGACGTCGGTGATGTTGCAGCTGACCTGGACCCGGCCTCCTTCGTGCTCCAACGGGAAGGCCAGGGCCTGGAGACCGGCGAGGCCACCGTCCTTGGCGCGGATGGTCCGGGCGATCCGATCACCGATGGCCTTGTCGGTCGTGTCGAGCACGATGTTGTAGGCGATCAGCAGCGAGCGAGCCCCGACGCAGGCCGCCCCGTAGCGGGGGTGGATCCGATCCGGGCCCAGGTCCGGGGGTGGCTCCAGGGGCCCCTCGGCGTGGAAGGGTCCCTTCAACCGGGCTCGAAGCTGGGCCAGCCGGCCCTGGCCGGGCGGGGGAACCAGGTCCCCGTAGAAGTACACCGGCACGTCGTGACCGGCGATGTGGACGGCGGCCTGGCGGGCCACGCGTTGAGCGTCGCTGGGCCGGGCCTGGTGGAGGGCGATGAACGGGACGACGTCGACCAGCCCGACCCGGGGGTGGACGCCGGTGTGACCCTCCAGGTCGGCAGCCTCGAAGGCGGCCTCGACCATGGCCTCGACAGCCCGGAGCAAGGGGACCGGCGCGCCGGCCAAGGTCACAACCGTGCGACGGTGATCCGGATCGGCGTGGGTGTCCAGGTGGGCCCAGCCAGGGCTGGCCTGCTCGTCGAGGGCCTCGAGGACAGCGTCGAGGGCCGCGTCTTGGGGCCCCAGGGAGAGGTTCGGGACGGCCTCCAGCAACACGAAACGCCTAATCGGCACCCGGCCTTTAGCTTGCCTGTGTCCACGGCTGACCTGATCTTGACCGGTGCTCGCGAGGTCGCCACGCCCATCGGCCAGCCCCCGTTCCGTGGGGCCGCCCAAGACCAGGTTGAGATCCTCGAGGACGGGGCTGTGGCCTTCCTGGACGGCCACGTCGTGGCCGTGGCCCCCAGCGACCGGCTGGAGACCTGGGAGGCCGATCGAAGGGTCCGCTGTGAGGGGTGCACCATCGTACCCGGGTTCGTCGATGCCCACACCCACCTGGTCTGGGCCGGCGACCGAGCCGGTGAACTGGTCATGAAGCTGGAAGGCAAGAGCTACCAGGAGATCCTGGCCGCCGGTGGGGGGATCCACCGCACGGTCGACGCGACCCGGCACGCCACCCAGGACGAGATCGTCGACACCGCCCGGGCCCGCCTGGACGCCTGTCTGGCCCTGGGAACGACCACGTTGGAGGCCAAGACCGGGTACGCGTTGACCTTCGACGGGGAGATGGGGTTGCTCGGCGCGCTCGAGCGCCTGGACGAGCACCCTGTGGACCTGGTCCACACCGTGATGGGTGCCCACGCGCTGCCTGAGGACGTCGACCGAGAGGCCTTCGTGGCCATGGTTTGCGACGAGCTCACCCCCGAGGCCGTCGAGGCCGGGATGGCCCGGTTCACCGACGTGTTCGTCGATGAGGGCGCGTTCACCGTCGAAGAGGGCCGCCGGATCCTGGAGGCCGGACGCAAGGCCGGGCTGGAACGCCGGGTCCACGCCGACGAGCTGGCACGGACCGGCGCCTTCGAGGTCGGCCTCAAGCTTGACGCGCTGAGCATCGACCACCTCAACCAGCTGACCACCGACGACGTGGCCCGCATGGGCCAGGCCGTCGAGGACGGCTGGTCAGGTGTGGCCACGTTGTGCCCGGTGACCCCGTTCACCAGCGATCTCCCCTACCCGCCGGCTGGTCCACTCATCGATACCGGGGTGCCGGTGGCCCTGGGCTCGGATATGAACCCGAACGCCTGGACCGAAGGCATGCTGTTCACGCTCTTCCTGGCCGTCCACGGCATGCAGATGACGCCCAGCCAGGCCCTGGTGGCCGCCACGGTCAACAGCGCCTGGAGCCTGGGCCTGGACGACCGGGGCCGGCTGGAGGAGGGGTTGGTCGGCGACGCCGTGGTGCTCGACATGCCCAGCCACACCTGGCTGGGCTACCGGTTCGGGGCCGACCCGGTACGCCACGTGGTCAAGGATGGCCAGCTGGTGGTGTGAGCCAGAACCATCTACCATGGACCCGTTCGGGGTCGTGTGACGCGGCAGAGCACCTTCCAGCGGGACACACACGTCCACCCGCGGCCCGATGGCACCTGGGAAGCGACCCTGGGGAAGACCTGGTGGGTCGAACAGGGCCCCAACGGGGGCTACGTGACCGCCATCCTGGCTCGGGCCATGGCCCGGGGTCTGGAGGATGGTCCACCGCTTCGCAGCATCTCGACCCGTTTCCTGCGAGGCGCGGATCCCGGCCAGGTGGGTGTCGAGGCACGCGCCGAGCACATCGGCCGGACGGTGGCCACCACCAGCGCCATCATGCGCCAGGACGGGGCGGTCACCGCCACCGCGCAGGCCACCTTCGGGGCCAAGCGCGACGGCTTGACGCTGACCGGCCTAGAGCCCCCCGACGCGATGGGATGGGACCAGGGGATGGAGTTACCGCGCAGGGGGCCCCTGACCCCTCCGACGTTCACCCAGCACGTCGACTACCGGATCGCCGGCGGCGACCTTCCCCTGTCCGGGGCAAAGGCCCCCGAGATGCTGGTCTGGATGCGGCCGATGGATCCCACGCCATGGGAGGACGCCCTGGTGGCCTTCCTGGCCGATGCCTGGATGCCGGCGGCCTTCGCGGCCCTGGACGAGCCCGCGGGTGTCCCGACCATCGACCTGACCGTCCACCTGACCGGCCACCGGCCATCAGGACCAGAGGACCCCGTGCTTGGTGTCTTCACCGCCGACCAGGCCGGGGAGGGCTACGTGGTGGAGGACGGCGACCTGTGGACCAGCGAGGGCCATCTGGTGGCCAGGATGCGCCAGCTTCGGCGGTACCTCGAGCTGGGATAGCCGGCGACCGGTCAGCTGGCTGGCCTCGGTGCCGGGTCGTCTCGTTCCTCCTGGATGCCCTGGACCCACACGTCTAGGGCCGGTTTGGGTGTGCCGTCCTCGTCGACCAGGCCCCAGGTGGTCTCGGCCTGGCCGTAGTACTCGGCCGTGGTGGCGGAGGGTTGGTCGACGATGGCCCGGTAGATGATGCCGTCGACCTGGGCGGCCTTGAACCGGGACATGGTCTCGTCCTCGAAGAGGTCGCCGATGACCTGGGCCTGCTCGTCGCGGTACTCGGGTTCAGGCCACGTCGCAAGGGCGATATCCGTGATCATCACCGGTTTCCCCGAGAGCTCGTGGGCTTGCTCGGCGTGTTCAGCCAGCGTCTCGGCGCTCGAGAGGTAGGTGTCGCGATCGTCGACGGTGGCCCCGCGCATGAGCTGGACGCTGATCACGTCCGAGGCGTCCATGGCCCGATCCCACGCATCCCAGAACTGGGGTGCCCATCCGCCCAGGCCCAGGGCCACGGTGGCGTTGGGGTAGGCTTCCTGCATCTGGAGGGCGCGGTCGGCCAGCATGGCGTCCAGGGGCTCGTAGGTGGCCACGTGCCCCTTGTTGAACTCCGGTTCGAGCACCACGATGGCCTCGCGGCCATCTAGCGTCTCGTCGAGGCGGTCACCTAACTGATCGAGCAACCGGCCCCACCCAGCATCGGAAAGCTGCATCCCGCCGCGACCCTCGCAGCCGTGCTGGAGGCATTTCTTGGAAAGATCGTTGCCCCAGTAGAAGACCTGGATGACCGGCGTGATGTTGTTCTCGCGGGCGATCTCCAGGTGCCGGTCGACCGGTCCCCATCCCTGGTAGAGGTTCCAGGCCCCGGCCCACGTCTGGCCCAGGTCGGGATCGATGCCGTGCTCGCGTTGCATCTCCAGGTGCCAGAGCCCCATGCCGAACCGCATCGGTGGGGCCGGTTCCATGGTACCTTGGGAGCCGCCTTCGGTGCCATCCTCTGAAGCGTCCCCGTCGCCTGCCTGCCGTTCCTCGTCGGCGGGTCGTTCCTGATCGGGATCCGGGTCCGGGGCGTGACCCGCCGGTGGCCACCACGAGGGCGCCTGGGTGGCCAGGTCGTCTCGGTCCCCTGAGGTGTCCCCACGGTCGTTGGAAGAGAGCAAGCGCGGGTCGTCACCGGGCTCGGGGATCTCGGGCCGGGTGATGGCCACGGCGGCTGCGCTGGTCAACAGGACAGCGACGACCAGCAGAGGCCAGTGGCTCGAGAGGCCCTGGGCCGGCATGGACGCGCCCAGGGTGGCGCGGGAAGCTTAAGAAGGCTCTCTCACGGGAGTCGTAGGATGCCGAAGGAACGCCTCTGGATCGTCCGACCTCGGGAAGCACGCCGACGACCAGGACCTCTGGGACGCCCTCTGCAAGCTCCTGTGACCGCTAGGTGTCATCCCCGGGCCCTGAGGAGTGCCCCGCACGCCTGCTCGGCCGCTGCTACCAGCTCACCCGTGTCGATCAGCTCGCGGACCTGATCGATGTCTGGCTTGAGCTCGCGGTCGCGGACGAGCTCCGGGACCTCGTCACGAAGGCGCTCGAAGGCCGCCTGGGCGCCCTGACCAGCCTCCAGGGGGGCATGGAAGTCGATGGCTTGGGCCGCGGTCAACGCCTCGATGGCCAGCACGTGGGCCACGTTGTCCAGCACCCGGCGGGCGTGGAGGGCCTGGGTGGCGCCCATGGCGTTGACATCCTCCTGGTTACCGCTGGTGGGGACCGTGTCGGCCACCACCGGGTAGGCCAAGGCCTTGTTCTCGTTGACGAGGCTGGCGGCCAGGTACTGGGGGATCATCAGGCCCGAGTTGAGGCCGCCCTCGGGGGTCAGGAAGGGGGGCAGGTGGGGGTCGTGGCCCATGACCAGGTGGGCGGTGCGCCGCTCGCTGGTCACCCCTAGCTTGGCCAGGGCGGTGGTCACGTACGATAGGGGAAGGCCCAGGGCTTCGCCGTGGAAGTTGCCGCCGCTGATGACCAGCTCATCGTCGGGGAAGATCAAGGGGTTGTCGGTGGCGCTGCCGGTCTCGAGCTCGACGATGCCGGCCAGGTGGTCCACGGCGTCGAGGACGGCCCCGTGGATCTGAGGCATGCAACGGAAGCTGTAGGGGTCCTGGACCTTGTCGCAGTCCTCGTGGCTCTTCATGATCTCGCTGTCGACCAGAAGCGCGTCCAGGGCTCGGGCCACGCGTCGAGCGCCCTCGTGGGGGCGCAGGTCGACCAGGCGCTGATCGAACGGCCACCGGCTGGCCCGCAAGCCCTCCACGCTCATGCTGCCGACCACGCACGCCGTAGCGATCAGCCTGCGGGCGTCGTGGACCAAGAGGGCCCCGATGGCCGCCTGGAGCTGGGTCCCGTTGATCAGGGCCAGGCCTTCCTTGGCTTCCAGGGTCAGGGGCTCCAGGCCGGCCTCGGCTAGGGCCTGGCTGGCAGGGATGATCTCGTCGTCGACCACGGCCTCCCCTGCGCCGGTCAGGCACCGGGCCATGTGGGCCAGGGGGACCAGGTCGCCAGAGCTGCCCACGCTCCCCTTCTCGTAGACGGCTGGACGCAGGCCCTGGTTCAGGGCCTCGAGCAACCGCTCGATCACCACCGGCCGGGTCCCGCTGGCGCCCTTGACCAGGGCGTTGGCTCTCAGCAGCATCATGGCCCGGACGACGTCCTCGGGGAGCAGGTCCCCGTGTCCGCAGGCATGACTGGCCAGGAGGTTCTCCTGGAGCTCTTCGACCTGGTCCTGCTCGATGGAGACGTTCTCCAGCTCGCCGAACCCGGTGGTGACCCCGTAGACGACCCGGTCAGCCTCGACCAACGCCTCGACGTAGGCTCGGGAGGCCTCGATGGCTGGCAGGGACCGCTCTTCCAGGTGGACCTTGGTCCCCGAGCGGGCCACGGAGACGACCTCTTGGATGGAAAGCGGGGTCCCAGACAGCCGGACCGGACCCTGGTCCGTGGACGACATGGCCCGGGGAGCCCGGCTCCCGGGGAAAAGCGTGTCGGCATGGTGACACCCGACCGTCTTCGCCATCAAGGCTTTACGCAGGCTCTCCGGTCCATCGGCCATGCGCTCCTTCACCATCGCTGCTGTGGCCGTCCTCATCGTCTCGATGGCCGGTTGCTTGGGTGGCGGGGACGGCTCGGCGAGCCTCTACGTCAAGGATGCCCCGACCGACGAGTTCTCCGAGGTCCACGTCGTGTTCAGCCAGGCCTACGTCCACCAAGCTGGCGGGAACGGTGGCGAAGAGCAAGCCGCCGATGGCCAGGAGGGCCGACCCAGCGGTGGCGGGTCCGAGGCTGGCTCCGAGAGGATCGCCACCATGTCCCTGCAAGGGCCGGGGTCCGGCGGCCAGGAGGCCCAGTTCCGCGAGGAGGCTGGCTGGCTGCAGATCGTCTCTGACAGCCAGGGGATCGACGTCGACCTGCTCAACGCCACCGGGACCCGGGCGGCGTTCCTCGGTGAGGCCAACCTGTCTGCTGGGACCTACACCCAGATCGCCGTGGTCGTCGAGGAGGCCTACGGCATCGACAACGACGGTTCCCAGGTCTCGATCACGGTCCCCAGCGGGATCGGCAGGGTCGTCCAGTCCTTCGAGGTCCAAGCCGACCAGGAGACCCGGATCATCCTCGATCTGGATCTCGACCGTGCCCTGGCCGAGTCCGACGATCAAGGCTGGCAGCTCGCCCCGGTGTTCGGTCAGACGAGCGTGGAGACCGTCGACGACGACCAGAGCGGGCAGGATGCCCACCAGCAAGGTGAGATCGCCGAGGTCCAGGGTTGACCGGGTCGCCTGCGGCCGCGATCAGCGGGTCGTGGGCCAACCGGTGGCGCCGGTGAGCTCCTGGCTGGTCTCCCAGAGCCGCCGGGCCAGGTCGTCGTCCCGGGCCAGTTTGGAGGGGGTCCTGGGCTCGCAACCCTTGAAGTAGCGGCCGCTGACCATGCCGGCCTCCGCGCTGGCGGCAAGGTAGACGCTGGTGAGCGCTCCCTTCTCGGGGCTGGTCAACAAGGGCCTGGCCACGGCCATGAACGCGCGGACGTACCAGGGGCCCCCGCTACCGAAGCTCGAACCGACCACGCCGGGGTGCAGGCAGTTGACCGTGATGTCCTCGGCGTCCAGGCGACGGTCGAGCTCCCTGGTGAACAGGATGTTGTACAGCTTGGTCTGGCTGTAGACGGGGAAGCTCTTGTAGCGACCCTCCAGGCTCTGGAGCTCCTCGGGTTCCGTCTTGACGTTCCAGTGGGCCTCGCTGGCGACGTTGACGATCCGGGCCTGCCCGTGCTCCTGGCCGGTTGCTTGGAGCAGGTCCAGGAGCTCGTGAGTCAACAGGAACGGGGCCAGGTGGTTGACCTCGAACTGGGCCTCGTTACCTTGGGGGGAGAAACGACGCTCCTTGATCACGGCGCCGGCGTTGTTGACGAGCACATCCAGGCGGTCGGTGAGCCCGTGGACCTGCTTGGCCGCGTGGCGGACCTGCCCCTGGTCGGCCAGGTCTGCCAGGACGACGTCGAGGCGATCGTTGCCCGTGTCCAGCGCGATGTCGGTTCGAGCGGTCTGGACCTTCTCTTCCGAGCGGCCGTGCAAGAGCACCCGGGCGCCCTTACCGGCCAGGGCTCGGGCCGTCTCCTTGCCGATACCGCTGTTGGCGCCGGTGACCAG
>CAZBKU010000081.1:0-10983 GCA_964492585.1 uncultured Thermoplasmatales archaeon
CGCGCCGTCGCCGTTCTACGTGCTCGACGAGGTCGACATGTTCCTCGACGGCGTCAACTCCGAGCTGGTGGCCAAGATGGTCCGCAAGACCAGCCAACGCGCCCAGTTCATCATGGTCAGCCTGCGCAAGGTCACCCTGAAGATGGCCGATCACGTCTACGGTGTGACGATGCGCAACGGGATCAGCGAGATCCTCGGCGCCGTCGACGTCGACGATGTCACCTACGACGACCAGGCCGCCGAGGCCGACCAGGCGGCGGTGCCCGAGGAGGGCGAGGCCATCGCGCCGGGTGACACCTCATGACCGGCGACGAGCAGGCCGATGCCACCGTCGTGGCTGCCCACCCCGACGAGCCCACCAACGGGTCCGGGGATCCGGAGCACGCGACGTCGACGGCCTCCAACGAGGTCGTCGAGCACCTGCTGTTCCACAAGGCCCTGGCCGATCACGACCCCGAGCGCCTCAACGCGTTCATCCGTCTGGCCGAGGACGATCTCCAGAGCTTCCAGGATCCCTTCGACCAGGCGATCGCCATCGCTTTCAACCTTGTGCTCGACGAGCACCTGGACCCGTGGAGCATCGACCTCATCAAGTTCTCCCGGGCCTACATGGATCGCCTTGCCGACGCAGCCGAGGTCGACCTGATCACCAGCGGTCGCCTCTTGGCCATGGCCTGGCAGGTCCTGTTGGCCCAGACCGACGAGCTGTTGGCCAGGGCCCAGCCCGAGGAGCCCGAGCCCGAGCCGGAGCCGTGGGACATGCCCTGGGAGGAGTTCCCCGACGAGTGGGGCCAGGCCTACGACGAGGACCCGGACGTCCAGTACAACCAGCGGGTCCTCGAGCGAGAGGAGCCGCCGATCACCGAGTCGGTGTTCCACCAGGGCGACCGGCGGGTGACCTTGTTCGAGCTCGTCGAGGCTCTCGACGAAGCCAGGGATGAGGCCCAACGCCGCCGCCGGTTGGCCCGCGAGCGACGCAAGGTCAAGAAGGAGCGAAAGGACGAGGGCAAGCGGAACGTCAAGAAGATCCACAAGGAGGATCTGGAGGCCGAGATCGCTGATGTCCGCAAGCGGGTGGCCGGGCTCTCCAAGGCCACCACGATCCAGGCGATCTTCGATGGCACCCGGGAGGACTACCTCACCGTGTTCATCTCCTGCCTGTTCCTCCATCGGGCCGAGATGGCCGATGTGACCCAGGAGGACTTCCCCTACGGTCCCATCATGGTCGAGCCACAGGACAAGATCCGTAACCCCGACGCGCCGCTGGTCGGTCTGCCCAAGAAGGGCAAGGTCGCCGCCGGCGTCCCCGCCCCCGACGACGACCAGGAGGTGACCAGCGACGATGAGCCAACCACAGACCCCGACATCCCAGCAGCAGCCCAACCAGGATGACGCCCACGATCTGGTCGTGGAGGCCGCCCTCTTCTCGGCCGGTCGACCCATGCCCATCGAGGAGCTCACCGAGCAGACAGGGCTGACCCAGCACCAGGTCACCGACGCCCTGCTCGAGCTGCGCGAAGCCTACAAGGGCCGCCGGACCGCCCTGGACATCGTCAAGAGCGGTCAGAAGTGGGCCCTGGCCCTGCGGGCCGAGTACGCCGAGCAGACCCGGCACATCGTGCCCCCCGAGGTCCCGCGCCACGTCGTGCGGACGCTGGCCCTGATCGCCTACCACCAGCCGATCCTCCAGTCCGACCTCAAGGACCTGGTCGGGTCCAAGGTCTACGAGCACGTCGGCCACCTGGTCGACGCCGGCATGATCTACAAGACCCCCGACGGGTTGACCTACCGCCTGTCGACCACCAGCGACTTCCCCGAGTACTTCGGCATCCCCGAGGACGAGCCGGAACGGATCCGCACGTTCCTGGCCGAGAAGGTCGGGATCGAACCCGAGACCGGCGAGGAGGCCGTCGAGCAGGACGAGCCCGAGGACGACGAGGTCGACGAGGCCAGCGAAGGGTCCGAGGGAGACCAGGGGACCCGGGAGGACGCCGAGGATGTCCACGATGCCCCCGGGGAGGCCGGCGAGGAGGCCGCGGTCGACGAGGGGCCCTACGCCCTCGAGGTCGAACCCGTCGACGAGGACGCCGAGGTCGCGCCCCCGGTCCCCGCCGCACCTGACGCGTAGCCGGGCCGGGTAGGCCAGCACCGTACCTTCGCTAAGCCCCCAGGTCAAGCCATAGGGTCCCTGGCGCCCTGCAGCCGGGCATGACGAAACCCCTTAAACGAGGGCCAGGACACTAGCGGGGACGTGGAACGGGAGACCCGGATCCTGATCGACAAGATCGGCATCGTCCTGAGCTTCCTGCTCATGGCGCTGGCCATCGTGGGAGAGGTCGTAGGCTGGTGGAACGATCTGGGTCTGCTCCTCGGGGCAGCCTCCCTGCTCGTCGGGATCCTGAGCCTGCTCGACGTCAGCGGGACACGCCTGCTCGACGCTCTCCTCGTTCTCCACGAGCGGTTCGACCGTCAGGATGACGTCCTGGCGTCCCTGGTCGGCGGTCAGCAGGCCCTGGTCGGCGGCCAACGGTCGATGGTGGGCAACCAGGAAGCCATGCTGGACAACCAGGCCGGCCTGCTGGACCGGCAGGATGCGACCGTCGACCGGCTGGATCGGATCGCCGAGATCCTGGATGACCGTCTCCCCACCTGACACCAAGCGCCCCCCGCGTACGCCTTGGCTAGCTGGTACCCACCGCTCAAGGCCGCCCCCACAACGGCTATCAACCCCCAGCGGGTCCATCCGGATGAGACGACATGCTCCACCGGACCCTGATCGTCGGCCTGCTCCTGCTCACCACGCCCCTGATCGGCTGCATCGGTGAGGGGGACACCGACATCGAGCCCACCGGTGTCGCCGAGGGCAACCAGACCCCACCTCCGCCGACCGGGGCCACCCTCCACCGGGGCGGCACGGCCAACGCCTCGGCCGACGAGCTCGACGGGACCACCGAGGAGCTCCTGGCCCCCGGCGTGCCGTTGCCCACCGGGGTCAGCCGGCTGACCGGGTTCGGTGCTTTCGAGCCCACCCTCGGCGTGACCAGCCAGGGGGACCTGTTCATGTCGACCTCCGAGGGCGCCACCGCCACGGGGTTCACCTCGATCATCCGCAGCACCGACCACGGGGCCACCTGGGAGGACGTCACCCCCAAGCTGGGCGGTGCGATCTCGGCCCCACCCACCACGTTCGATCCCTACGTCCACGTTGACCAGGCCACCGACCGGGTCTACAACCTAGACATGGAGGGCCTCAACTGCAACTGGATCAAGTGGAGCGACGACGGCGGGGGGACCTGGACCCACAACCCCCTGGGCTGCGGTCAACCGCCGGTGCTCGACCATCCCAGCCTGTTCACCGGCTCGCCCCGGACCGTCGAGACGATCGGCTACGAGAACGTGGTCTACCTCTGCGTCAACAGGATCGCCGACAGCGCGTGCGCCACCAGCATAGACGGCGGGATGACGTGGCTCGGGTTCAACCCCGTCTTCCCCGGCAACGGCGAGGAGGGGATCTGCGGTGGTCTGCATGGTCACGGCGTGACCGGTCCCGACGGACGGGCCTACCTGGGCAAGAACCAGTGCGGGACCCCTAGCGTGGCCGTGACCGAGGACGACGGGCTCACCTGGGAGACCCACCTGGTCAGCCAGGACGTGCCCGCCAAGCGCCACGACGTCGAGCTGGCCGTCGATGACGCCGGCACCGTCTATGCTCTCTGGGTCAGCGACGACGATCTGCCCTACCTGGTCCACAGCACCGACCACGGCCGAACCTGGTCCGATCCGCTCATGGTCGCCAAGCCCGGGCTGAACACGACCACCTTCCCGACGTTGGCCGCCGGGGCCGCCGACCGGGTGGCCCTGGTTTACCTGGGCACCACCAGCGACGAGGCCATCCCCGACATGGGTGCCAACGCCACCTGGCATGCCTACCTCTCGACCATCGTCGAGGCCACGAGCCCTGACCCGGTCATCGCGGCTGCCCCCGTCGATCCCCTCGACGATCCCATCGCCAGGGGTCCCTGCGACGACGACAACCGTTGCGACGGGATCGGCGACTTCATCGACATCGTCATCGACGACGACGGCCGACCCTGGGCCGCTCTGGTCGACGTCTGCAACGAGGCTTGCGTGGATGGCGACCAGAACGACGAGGCTCTTGGCAAGGTCGCCACCCTGGCACAAGGACCCTCCTTGATCGGGGAGCTGGCCCCGTTGCCTGCGATCCCCGGCCTTGAGGAACCCGGCACGCCGGCAGGCGACACCACCGAGGGCCAGGATGGGAACACGACCGGTGAGCCGTCTGGCAACCAGAGCGGCGACCAGGAGCCGGACGTCGCCCGGTCAGGACCCGATCAGCGGGCACCCGGGTAATAGGCCCCCTCCAGGCCACACCCGCAGGTGGCCCGACCACCCTGCGCCGTGGCCTGGTCCCCGCACCGCGGGCACGTGAACGTCCGCGTGGGCCCTTCACCGGCGATCAGGCCGTGGACGAGGCTGGCACCGACCCAGGCCTCCAACCCGAGCAGCAGGACCGAGAACAGGCCTGCCTGGCCCCAGGCTGGCAACGCGATCTGGTCGGTCAACCCGAGCACGGTGACCAAGAGCAGCGCGGCCACGGCCCCCATGGTGAACAGGAAGGCGAAACCGAGGCCACCGTTCTCCTTGGCCCGTCGGTTGCCGTGCCTGGCCGCCTGCCCGGCCGACCGGGCCCCGAGCACGGCGGCCACGGGCAGGCCCACGGCTCGACCCATGACCACCAGGGTTGCGATCAGGAGCACGACGACGACCAACTGGACCACGCCGCCAAGAGCCCCGGCAGGCGACCAGACCATGCCGCCGGTCACCGCCGCCCACGGGAGGACGACCAGCAGGCTGGCCAGGGCAGAGCTGTGGATCACGGGACCCGACGGCAGGCCCGGCGCGTGCTCGTGGACCACGGCCTCGGCGGTCAGGCCGACGGCGATGAAGAACCACCAGGCGTGCAGGAAGAGCACGGCCAGGACCACGCCGGCGTCGGCCACGGTCAAGGCCAGGCGTTGGTCGCCGGGATCCTGGAGGACGACGCCGGCCAGGACCAGGAGCACCACCGGGACCAGGTAGGCGATCGCCAAGCCCGGGTGCTTGGCCAGGGTCCTGGCCCCTCGGGGGAACGATCCCAGCACCCCCGGATGCTCGGGAGCGTACCCGCACTCGGGGCATGGCTCCAGGCCGGTCCAGCCGGTCCCGCACCGGGGGCAGAAGAGCTGGCTCACCGGTGAGCCTCCTCGACCTCGTCGGTCCGATCGGTGGGCGTCCCCAGGCGCTGGGCCAACAGCTCGACGATCTCGTCCAGCAGCTCACCGGACCGGCCAGGGATCAAGCCCTTGGTCTTGATGCGGGCGGCCAAGCCCTCGGGATGGGGGCCCAGGCCCACGAACCCGCGCACGAGGGCCTTGTGCACCACGAGGTCGTAGCGCTGACCGGCCTCGACGGTGTACCCCCTGGACCGCAGGCTCCCGGCCAGGTGATCCAGCAGCGGGTCGGGGCCCTGCTTGGCCTCGAACACGACCAGGCGCTCCACGGGCGTGCAGCCCGGTGGCCGTCGTAAACCTTGTTCCCTGGTCCTACCCGTGGGTCACGGCAGGCTGAACCGGGCCGGGCCCATGCGCAGGACCTGGGTCCCGGCCACCATGTCGCCGACCCGCTCGTCGCTCTCGGTGATCTGGATCAGGCCCACGTCGAGGAGCAGGAACGCCGGTCCCAGGGGGCCAAGGGCCCAGGCCAGCCGGAAGACGTTGCGGACCAGGGCCCGGTAGAGGCCCGGAGCCTGGTACCGGGGCCCCATCACGCGCAGGCCCCACAACCGCTTCCCTGGGGTGGTCCCGACCAGGCCCTCGAAGGCGACCAGGTAGACCCAGGGCACCAGCACGAAGAGCATGCCGGCGGTCACGGCCAGCAGCGGGTCGCCGGTCAACGCGTCGAGATCCCCGCCGGCCAGGATGAGGATCGCGGCCAGCCAGACCAGGAAGGTGGCCAAGGCGTCGAGCAGGTAGGCACCGGTGCGCTCGACCAGGGTGGCCGCCCGCGGTCGGCGGACCTCGGCCAACCTCATCCAAGGCCCCCTCCCAGGCGATCGGTCCCCTCGGCCTCGTCCCAGAACGCCCCGGCCAGCGCTTTGGCCAGCTCGACCGTGTCCAGCGCCTCGTGCCAAGGGGTGTGGCCCTGGGCGGCTGCCCGGGCCCGGCGTCCCAGCAGGTCCAGATCCTGGATCAACGCCGGCGGTGGCGTGGCCTCCAGGCGCTGGGCCAGCGGGGGTCTACCGGCCTGGAGCAGCGCCTCGATGGCCTGGTGGGCCTCCTGGCTGGCTGCCTCCAACTGGTCGCCGGCCAGGGCCACGTCGGCCCGGGCCAGGTGGACCAGGCAGCGCTCGCGTGGGGAGAGGCCCGGCAGCTCTCGGCCCCGGCGGACCAGCTCACGGGGGGCTGGCAGGCGACGGGCCGGTGCCCGGGGGTCGCCGGGTGGCTTGGCCGGCGGCGGCTGGACGAGGGCCAAGCCCAAGCTGGTGGCTAGGCCAAGCACGCCCGAGAGGAAGATCAGGTCCAAGAGGCCGCCGCCACCGATGACCAGCGCGGTGCCGCGGGGTGCCGAGCTGGCGATGTCCAGGAAGGCCGGCAGGCGCAGAAGGTCGGCGCCGACCAGGGTGCCAAGGCTTCCCGAGATGAAGGCCAGGGGCCCAGCGCGGGACGGCACGGCCAGGCCCAGCACGATCCCGGCCAGCAAGGCGACCAACGGGGGCAACAGGAACCACGGGAAGCTCACGATGGCGCCCTGGCCCGGTTCGACATCAACGAAGGGGTAGGTCGCGGTGGCCACGGCCGCGATCCCGACCAGGGCGGTCCACGGGGCAAGCGTGCCTCGACGGACCAGGCGCCAGGAGAGGATCAACGGGATCAGGGCCCCGCCGAGGTTGATGCCGAACAGCGCGCCGTCGACCGGGAACAGGGGCACGCTGAGGACCTGGCCGGCCAGGGCGCCAAGGGTCAGCAGGCCGACGTCGGCCCGGCTGAACCCCATGGCCTTGGGCAGGTCGCCACGCTCTCGGAACACCAGGTAGATGGCCAGGAGGGCAGCGCCGACCAGGAGCAGCTCCCAGCGGAGGCTGAACCAGGGGGCCAAGGGGTCACCTTGGAGCAGGCCTGCCGGGAGCACCGTGCCCAACAACCCACCGCCGCCTGTCAACCTGCCGGAAGCCGGCAGGACCACGCCAAACCTTTTTCAAGGTGCTCGACTACCGCGTCTCGTGGGCCAGTCCTGGCGCGAGAACCGCAAACGCGACCACTACTACAAGAAGGCCAAAGAGGAGGGCTACCTGGCCCGATCGGCCTACAAGCTCCAGCAGATCCAGGGCCGTTATCACATCATCAGCTCCGGGGACACGGTCGTCGACCTGGGTGCTGCCCCAGGCGGCTGGAGCCAGGTCGCCCTGGAGCTCGTCGGTGACGGCGGCCAGGTCGTCTCGGTGGACATCAAGGACATCGAGGCCGAGGGCGTGATCGCCATCCAGGGCGACGTCACCGAGGACGAGACGATCGAGAGGATCAAACGCGCCGCCGGCCAGCCCGTCGACGTGGTCCTCTCGGACATGTCGCCCAAGATCTCGGGCAACTACTCCATGGACCACGCCCGGTCGGTCTATCTCTCCCAGATCGCCCTGGAGGCGGCCTACAAGCTGCTCCATCCGGGTGGCAACTTCACCGTCAAGGTCTTCCAGGGGGACATGTTCAAGGACTTCTACGACCAAGTGGGTCGCCACTTCGGCTACCACAAGGGCCAGACGCCCAAGGCGACCCGCAAGGGATCCAGTGAGGCTTATGTCATCGGTAAACGCTTCCAGCCCGATCGATCTGCCTGACCCGCCGATCCAGCCGGTCGTCTTCGGCGAGGGCATCCACCGGGTGGTCGACGTCCTTCCTGGCCTGGCCAAGCGCGAGGCCTTCGCAGAGATCTGCGGCGACGTGGACCCTGACAAGCTGATGGAGGCCGCCCATCTGCTCTGTTTCCGTGGGGATGGCTACCCGAGGGTCGACGACCACACCGGTCACATCCTCTGCCCCGATGGCTACATCAGCGAGCACGAGCCCCTGATCGTCTACCTGGACATCCTCCACGAGCTCGTCCACGTCCGCCAGGTCCTCGAGGGTCGCCAGGTCTACCATTTCCCGGAGCCCTACGTCGAGTGGCCTACAGAGATCGAGGCCTACCGGATCACCTACGACGAGGCCAAACGGCTGGGCGTCCCCGACGACTGGTTCTGGCGGTACCTGGCCGTCCCCTGGATCGAGGAGGCCGAGATCGTCCGCCTGGGCCGGGCCATCGGTATGCCGGCGCCGGGGGGTCCCGGGGAGGCCACCGACGACCAAGCCCCCGACGAGGAAGGGGCCCGTCACTGAGGCATGCCTAGACATTGTAGGGTTGCCTAAAAGCCGCTTCGAACGTTTCCATGGGGCCTATAACGTCATTTCCCAGTGACCCATGTTCCGATATTCAGGGGGGCCTGAAAAAGCAAGCCCTCATAGGGGGTAGCGGGCTACCAAGAGGGTGAGAACGATACCATGCCTGAGATGAACGAGAAACTTCAGGAGCTGTGCAACGCCCAGATCGATCACGAGCTCTACGCCAGCCAACTCTACCTGTCCATGGCTGCCTGGTTCGAGGACCAGGGCTACGACGGGATGGCCGGCTGGATGCGCGCCCAGAGCGAGGAGGAGCGCGAGCACGCATTGAAGTTCTACGATCACATGGCCGACCGCGGCGTCCCCATCGAGATCGGTGGCGTCGACGCCCCCCAGACGACCTGGGACAGCCCCCTGGAAGCCTTCCAGGACGCCTTCCAGCACGAGCAGAAGGTCACCCAGCAGATCTACGACATCTACAGCACCGCCGAGGACCACGGCGACTTCGCGCTGCGGACCCTCTTGAACTGGTTCGTCGACGAGCAGGTCGAGGAGGAGGCCTCCACCGAGCGCATCGTCGAGCTCCTCGAGCGCGTCGGTGACGACCCCTACCGGCTCCACAAGGTCGACCGGGAGTTGGCCGGCCGCGACGACGAGTAGAGCGCCCGATCGATCACCGGTCCCGGGGGCGCAGGTCAGCGATCACGTCCAGGGCCTCCCCCGGGTCGCCCCGGTAGGCCACGGCCTCGGGATCGAAGGCCGTCCGGGCCGCCGGGATCCCGGCCTCGCCCAACGCCTCGATGGCCTCGCCACGGCCCGGCGGGTCCACATCCAGCACCGAGCAGGCCTCTGGGAGATGGAGGTAGAAGGGCCCGAGCTCGGCCTCGGCGGCCAACCGACCGACGAGATCCAGGGCCCGGTCGCCGGCGGCCAGCCCGTCGGCCGTGCCGGCCTGCTGCATGGCCTCGAGCACCTCGGGGTCGCCCAGGGGCCCGAGCCAGTACGGTCCGCTCTTCTCACCCTGCCCGCACCGGCAGGCGTCCTGGCCCCAGGTCTGGCAGGCCTTGCACAGCACCATCTCGCCGACCTGATCGAGGGCCTTGTCGGCCCGCTGGGCGCCTTTCTTGACCCGGAGACTGGCCCGGATGGCATGTTGGTGCTCGTAGGCGACCAGCGGGGTGACCGCCCGGTCGTGCTGGGCTGCCATCCGGGCCACCAGGCCCACCAGCACCCGGGCGGCAGCGGCTTTCCAGCCCGGGGCCTTGGCCGGCGGGGGCGTGGCCATGTAGCGCCGCCGGGTGACCTTAGGACGCACCCCATGGAGGGCTGTGGTGTCGGTGGCCGAGACCGAGAGCACGCCGCCGTGACGCAACGCTTGGAGCGCGCCGGGCAGGTAGGGTACCGGCGACCCGTAGGGATCGATGTCGATGTGGTCCCAGACCCGCCGGGTCACCAACGCGTTGGCATCATGGCAGGTGATGGCCACGTCCAGGTCCAGTTGTTGGGCGTTGTGCTCGATCAGCTCGACGGCTTGAGGATGCTTGTCGTTCAGGTGCACCGCCCAGCCGGGCGCCTCGTTGGCCACCCGCAGGCCCCGGGCCCCGGCGGCCGCCAGGCCATCCAGGAAGCTGGGCTCGTCGCGTGGGTGGTCGACCCGGGTCAACAGGACGCCGATGTCCCGGGTGATGGCCATGGCTCGGTTGTAGAAGCCTGGCCCGGCCTGGCTGGGTCCGGCATCCTTGTCGCCTCGGCCGGCGGGGACCTGGAACGCGGTGGCCCCCTCGGTGATGGTCTCGAGCTCCACGACCGCCCAAAGGGACCCTAAGATTTGAAGCAGGGGGCCCCTTGCCCGCCGTGGTCTCCCAACTGGTCCTCGGCATGATCGCCTTCCTGCCGGGCATGGCCGTGCTCTACCACTTCCTCGGCGAGCACGAGGATCACTTCCGCCACAACGCGATGTTCATGGTCGTGCTCGGTGGCATGGCCCTGGGCCTGGCCGGCGGGTTCGTCGAGCTGATCATCATGGCCGATGCGATCTGGCTGGTCTCCATGATGGCCGCACCGTTGATCGAGACCATGGCTAAGACCATGATCGTCGGGTTGCCCCGCTTCCGCGGGGAACGCGAGGCCGTCCTCCTGGGCGGTGGCGCAGGCATCGGCGTGGCCGCCCTGATCATGATGACCTACAGCCAGACCCTCCGCAACGCCCCGGTGTCCTGGCAGCTGATCGTCACCCTGGTCAGCGTCTCGGTCGGGTTCACCCTGGTCCACTACGTCTCCGGTCTCTTGCTGGGCCAAGGCCCCGCCGAGGGGTCGCTTCTGAGCAGGTTCATCCAATCCTACGCCGTGCTGCTCCCTGCCCATCTCCTGCTGGGGCTTTTGGGCTTGATCGAGGACCTGCGGCTGCGGCCCCTGCGCAACTACACCGACGTCGAGCTGGGCATCGGGATCCTGGCCTACGGTGTGATCCTGCTGGCGCTGTGGGGACCCAAGCTGATCAAAGAAGGGTTGTCCCAGCCCGCTCGGCGCGAGCTACGGCGCAAGCAACGTG
>CAZBKU010000082.1:0-1815 GCA_964492585.1 uncultured Thermoplasmatales archaeon
GCGGCCCTCGTGGTCGTCGGCATGCTGGCGGGTGTGCTGGTGGCCACGTCCGCCAGCGGTGCAGAGTTCGCGACCGTCGGTACGATCGCCGAGGACAACGAGGCCTACGCCCTCCCGCTTGAGGAAGAACGCGTCAAGTTCACCCTCGAGGCCGAGGAGGAGGCCGCCGACCCGGTGGTCCGGTTCGCGGTCTACGATCCCAAGGATGCGTTCTTCGGTAGCTTCGACCTGGCCGGCGACGGTGACGATGTCGAGATCCTCACCGACCAGCCAGGTCACTGGGTCATCTTCGTGACAGAGGCCCGCCAGGCCGACTTGGCCGTCGGGCTCGAGGAGGCTGACGAGGAGGAGAACGCCTCGGACCAGCTCATCGGGCTCGAGGTCGAAGAGGTCGAGCACGAGGTCGCCACCCTGGACGGTGAGCCCATGGACGAGGAGATCGCCCTTCGCCTGGCCACGCGGCCCTCGGTCGCCTTCCTACGCGTCGACGGGCAGGTCACCGATATGGACGCCACGGTCAGCACCGAGAAGGGGCCCGTGTTCGCCGTCGAGGGTGCCACGCTGAACGAGACCAGCGACGGCATCGCGACGGCCAGCGGCGACTACAAGCTCGTACCCGAGAACCTGGTCGCCGGCACCTACAAGGTCCAGGCCCAGGCCGCCGAGCTGGACGGTCAGCTCGTCCTGGTCCACCAGACCTACGACCGTGGGGACCTCGAGACGATCGAGGAGACCCCTGAGACCCCGGACTTCGACGCTGAGGCCCCCGCCCTCGCTGAGATGGAGGAGCACGAGGCTGCCCTGGTCGACACCCAGGGCCTCGACACGATCGCCTTCGAGCTGCCGCGGGACGCCCGCGCCACGGTGTACATCTACGATAGCAACGACACGTTCGTCGAAGCCGTCGAGATCGACAACGAGGCCGATCACGACTGGGAGGAGAACGACAGCGACGAGAACGCCTCGCAGACCCGGTTGGTCGAGCACGAGCTGCACGAGCCCGGCGAGTACGTGCTCTTCACGAGCTACATCTACACCTACGACAGCCCGGAGCAGATCACCGTGCGCCTGCCCGGTGCTGAGGACCCGGCCGAGGCCGACCTGCTCAAGATCGAGGAGATCGAGGTCACCTTCGAGGACGACGAGGAGAACACGACCAAGAGCGCCAACCTCACCGAGGGCGCCCTGGTCGGCGTCCACCTGCGGAGCATGACCGACGTCTCCTTCGAGAAGGAGGTCACCGTCGCCGGTCCGCTGGGTGAGATCCTCCACGTCCGCGAGAACGCCAACGTGCTCGGCGGCTCCTGGTACCAGGACCACGAGTACGAGCGCGAGAACCTCAGCGGCGGCACCATCGACGTCACCGTCGAGGGTGGCCAGAGCATGAACCTGCTCACCCAGGGAGAGACCACGGTCACGCTGGTCTCCTACCTGCGCTAGCCCCTGACGCGTGACACCGCCCTTGTCAGGGGCCTACGTCCTTTCTTTCTCTTCGTCTTCCCTCTGAACACGGAGACGTCCGGAGGCACGGGAGGGCCTCGATCCGCCAGGGCAGCGTCGGGCCGCGCGCTCACACTGCCCTGGCCATCCTCTGTCTTCCCAGGCCTAGAGCCAAACCCTAGGACCGACCTTCCCCGACCGTGTCCCAGCCCGGCCCCCTCTTCGACCTCGACGTGCCCGGCGGCGACCACCAAGAGATGATCGCCCTCCAGGACCCGGCGACTGGGCTCCGGGCGGTTATCGTCCTGCACCGTGTGATCGACGGGGTCGCTGGCGGCGGGTTCCGGCGTCGGGCCTACGACGAGCAGACCCATG
>CAZBKU010000082.1:1825-10974 GCA_964492585.1 uncultured Thermoplasmatales archaeon
TCGCCGAGGCCATGAGCCTGGCCCGCAGCATGAGCCTCAAGCTGGCCCTAGCCAGGATGCCCGCCGGGGGCGCCAAGGCCGTCGTCCTGGACCACGAGGACCTGGACCTGCCGGCGGCCTACCGGGTCCTGGGTGAGGCCATCGAGCGTCTGGACGGGCGCTACCTCTGCGGACCGGACATCGGGACCGGGGCCGCCCAGCTGGCCTACGTCCGCGAGGTCACCGACCACGTCAACCCGGCCGGCAACGATCCGAACACCAGCACGGCCCTGGGTGTCCTGGCCGGGATCCGCGGCGTGCTCTCGGTCCTCCACGGCGACCCATCGCCCGACGGGCACCGGTTCGCGGTCCAGGGCCTCGGCGGCGTCGGCCTCGAGGTCGCTCGAGGGCTCCTGGAGGCCGGCGGGAGGGTGATCGGGGCCGACCTGGACGAGACCCGATGCGACCAGGCCGGCAAGCTGGGCGTCGAGATCGTGGCCCCGGACGAGCTCATGGCCACGTCGTGCACGGTGCTGGTCCCGTGCGCCCTGGGCGGCATCCTCACCGAGGCCAGCGTCGACCGGTTGGAGGCCCAGGTCATCTGCGGCTCGGCCAACGACCAGTTGGCACGCCCGGCGGCAGGTGATGCCCTCCACCGGCAGGGGATCCTCTACGCGCCGGACATCCTGGTCAACGCGGGTGCGGCCATCGAGGGGGTCATGACCACCCGTAAGGGTGCCACCGACGCCGTGCGCCGGCGGGCCCGCGAGCAGATCGCCAGGATCGAGGATCGGGTCGTCGAGGTCCTGGAGCGGTCGCGCAAGGAGGGGGTCCCCAGCCACCGCCTGGTGGTCGAGATGGCCGAGGACAGGCTGGCCCAGCGGGCCGGTGGACCAGGAGAAGGGCCTTGATCGCTGCCCCTACTCGGTGACCTCGACCCCGTTCCAGAACGCGATGTGACCCTCGATCTCCGAAGCCTCGTCCTTGGGATCGGGGTAGTACCAGGCTGCATCCTCGTTGACCTGGCCATCGACCTCGATGTGGTGGTAGCTGGCCTGGCCCTTCCAGGGGCAGGTCGTCTGGTGATCGCTCTCCTTGAGGACGCTCTTGTCGACATCCTCGGACGGGAAGTAGTGGTTCCCCTCGACCACACGGGTGTCGTCGCTCTTGGCGATGACCGTACCTTGCCAGGTAGCCTTGACCATGGCCTTCCTTGGCGGCTCCCTCTGGGATGAACCTTGGGTTGGACCGATCGACGGTCCCCGCGCTGACCGGGGGTCCCTGGCCTGAACGTTGACATAGGGGGACCCCGAGAGCCGGGGGGCCATGGCACACGAGGACTGGATCGGTGTGGTCACGGGCTACGAGGAGGGTGCGCACGAGGCCTCGGTCCGCCTGGACCTCGGCGAGCTCCACCCAGGGGATAAGACCACATCGCCGGTGACGGCGTGGACCTGGAGCAGGCAATCTCGGCCTTGGCCGTCGACCACGACCCTGTCGACGAGGCCGTGGCCGGCCAGGAGGTCGAGATCGAGACCGAGCTGCCGGTCAAGGCCTTCGCTGACGTCTTCCTGGTCCGCGAGGACTGACCGGCCAGGCGATCGCACCGCAGGTTCTTCAGGCCGGGCCCTCATATCGGCTCGATGGCTGCGATCAACGCCTTCCTCAACGTCCACGACATCGACGCGTCCCTCTCGTTCTACAAAAAGCTCGGGTTCCAGGTCGAGGACAGCCACAGCTCCGACGAAGGCCAGCTCTGGTACGCCGACCTGGAGCTCGACGGCGCCTACCTGAGCCTGGGCGCCATCGAGGCCAACGACGATCCCGGGTTCCAGGACTGGGTCTCCACCCCCCTTGGCGCCGGCATGATGCTGTACATCACCGTCGACGATCCCGACCAGGTCGACGAGATCCACCAGCGCGCCCGGGAGGCCAAGGCGACCATCGAGCACGCCCCCGAGGACCGGCCCTACGGCCGGGTGTTCACCCTCAACGACCCCGATGGGTACGTGGTCTCGTTCCTGGCCACGTCCGGGTGACGGTCCGCTCGCCTTTGGGCCTCGCCCGGCCGTCCTAGGGTTCCGTGGGTGAGACCAGGGACCGGGTGGTCCTGCACGTCGATGGGCCCGGCCTTGGTTCCGATGGGCTTAGGCCGGGCGCTCTCGATGGAGGACCACGTTGACCGGCGAACGTGTGGTCCTCCATCTCGATCTGCCCGAACGGAGAAGCTTTGCCCGTTCGGGCTCTCCAGGTGGACCACGTTGACCGAACGCGTCGTGGTCCACCTGGACATGGACGCCTTCTACGCGTCCGTCGAGCAGCGCGACCGGCCAGAGCTCCAGGGCAAACCGGTGATCATCGGGGCCGACCCTCAGAAGGGCCAGGGCCGCGGCGTCGTGGCGGCGGCCAGCTACGAGGCCCGCGAGTACGGCGTGCGCTCCGCGATGCCGATCAGCCGGGCCTGGCGGGCCTGCCCGAACGGGGTCTACCTGCGTCCCCGGCACCGGACCTACAGCCAGGTCAGCCGCCGGGTCTTCTCCCTTATCGAAGAGCGCGTCGACGTGCTCGAGCAGACCAGCATCGACGAGGGCTACGCTGATGTCACCGGATCCTGCCAGGGAAGCTTCCGGCGAGCCGAGGACCTGGCCCAGGAGCTCAAGGACGAGATCCAGGACCGCTTCGATCTGACCGCCTCGATCGGGATCGGACCCAACAAGCTGGTGGCCAAGATCGCCTCGGATCTCGACAAGCCCGACGGGTTGTCCGTGGTCCCGCCCGACCGGGTCGCCGACGTGCTCGGCCCGCTGGAGGCCCGGGTCATCCCGGGCGTGGGCCCCAAGACCTACCAGACCCTCAAGGAGACCGGCATCCGCACCGTGGCCGAGCTGGCTGAGGCCGACCCCGATGCCATGGCCGAGCGTTTCGGGACGTGGGGCCCCCAGATGGTCGCCCTGGCCCAAGGCCACGACGATCGGCCCGTGGATCCCGAGCACGACCGCAAGTCGGTCGGGGCCGAGACGACCTTCCGCGAGGACCTGGCCCCCGACCAAGCCCGACACCGGTTGAAAGGCGTGGTCGAGGAGGCCGTCGACCGGCTCCAGGCCGCCGAGGACCAGGCCCGGACGATCACGCTCAAGGTCCGCACCGCCGGGTTCGATACCAGCACCCGGTCGAGGACCTTGCAGGCCCCCACCGACGAGATCGAGCCGATCCTCGAGGTCGTCCTGGAGCTCTACGGCGCAGAGATCCCCGACCAGGACCTCCGTCTCTTGGGTGTACGCCTATCGAGCCTGGACAAGACCGACCACCGGCAAGCCAGCCTGTCGGAGTGGCCGGCTGACGTGTTGGGAGAGGCCGACCCACCCGAGCCGCCCGGCGGGCCGCTGTGGCGTTTCTGAGGGCATCGATCCCTGCCTGTAACCGTCCGGTTGCAGGCTCGCAAGGCTCATCTCCGCATGGGGACGGTCGAGGGCTGAGGCGATCGACGATGGACAAGGTACACGTCCGGATCCTAGGAGCCGTTGGGCTTGCGCTGCTGATCGTGGGAGCTGTCGCCGTGCCCTCCTTCGCCAGCCACGAGGAACCCGAGGAGGGCTTGCCCGCTGATCGTGTGACCGTGGCCGGCTCCAGTCTCGAGGTCATGACCAGCTCGGTCTCCAACGGGTCGAGCTCCGAGACCGTCGAGATCCTCCATACCCAGATGCGGACCTCGAACCCCGCCGACCTGATCTTGGAGGTCACCCTGGAGTGCGCGTTGTGGACCGAGGTCACCACGGTCGGCAACGACGAGCAGCGCGCCGAAGCCACCGTGACCGTCTGGATCGAGATAGAAGGTGAGCCGGTCCAGGTCTCAGACACCGACGACGGTAAGGCGGTCTTCTGCAACCGTGACTACGAGGTGACGACGTTCCAGTTCGACGATGAGGACGCCACCATCGAACGCTACCTCGAGACCCGGGCCGCCAACGGGTTCAACTGGGTCGCCGAGGACCTCGGCAACGGTGTCCACGACATCGTCGTCAAGGCCCAGCTCGAGGGTCAGGCCACCAGCAACGCCGAGGCCAAGGCCGCGATCGGGCAACGCACCCTCGTCGTCCAGCCGACCTTCCTGGTCAACAACGGGGCCTGACCCTCCGCGCTCCCCGGGAGCCCCAAGCTCCCGGGCGTCTCCTTTTCTTCTATCTTCCGCCCTGGGTCGCCTAGGCCAGAGGCTGGCGACCCCGGTGCGCACGAACTTCCCTGGTCCCAAGGTAGCTGGGACCTTCCCATCCGGACCGAGGTCAGCCAGGGAAGCTACCCGTCAGCTCCAGCTGGCTTGCCACGAAGAAACCCTCGGGGTGGTGGTTGGCAGGGACGTCCCGGTACTGATCGAACCTCGGATGGAACCCGGGGACCAGCCGGAGGAAGCGGGCCAGCTCGGGGTCGTCCAGATCCACGCTGATGGTCGTGGGCTCACCGTAGGCTACGGCCGTCGAGGAGAGGGTCTTCCAGGACCGGCAATCGGGGCTGGCCTGGATCGTCACCGTCGCGTTCTCGACCTGGTCCCGGTAGGCCCGGCGCTCGTCCTCCCGGGCCAGGGTGACCCCCTCGGCATCGGTGACGGGCACCGGGGTCCAGTAGTCGTCGGTGCGCCAGGGTAGGATCTCGACGCTGGCCTCGATCGAGGTCACGGTGGCCCCGTGGCCCGGCTGGTAGGTGTGGTAGAAGCTGGGGGCGTCGTACCGGTTGATCCCGCCGAACCAGCACGGGTGCTCGGCGAAGAAGTCCTCCAGGAGGTCCCCCTCCTCGCACGAGAGCGCGAGCGTGCCGGACGGGGAGCCCTCCACGGCCGGTGGTCCCGGGTCCTCGGCGGGCTCGACGAAGAAGTCGATCCGGCTCTGATCCAGGAACCCCGAGAGGCCCTGGGCCAGGGACCGGGGCTGGTGGATGCGGATGAAGCGGGCCGGTGTCTCCTCTTCTCCATCCAGCTCGAAGGTGATGTCCTGCCGGGCACCGGTGAACGGGAACTGCGCGAACCCGACCGGGTCGGACAGGAACGCGTACTCGATGGCGTCCAGCTCGGTCCACGTCTGACCGTCGGGGCTGACCTGGACGTGGATCGGCGTGGTCTGCAGCGGTTGCTCCTCGTACTCGCTAGGTGGTGAGAACGGTTGCTCGACGCTGCGCACGAAGCCCTCCCCTCCGAGGATCCGGACCGGTTCCTCGAGCACGAAGGTGTGGTGGCCGCCGTGGATCCAGCAGGGCCTGCCACCCAGGCTCCACTCCATCGACGACAGGTCGAAACGGTCAAGCTCGACGCAGTGCGAGCTGAGGACCTCGGGTACATCCTCGAGGACCTCGTAGGTCGCCTGGTCGCGGGCCTCGAACCCGTCGGGCCCGGTCACCCGGAGGATCACGTCGTGCTCGCCTGGGGGTAGCTCGACGGTGGCTTGGTCGCCGGTGGCCTCGGCGACCCCGTCCTGGTCGACGTCCCACCCGACGGTGGCCGCCGGTGGGCTGGTCCGGCCGAAGAGGTCGACGGCTTCCTGGTACCCGAAGCGGAACGGGGGGATGATCTTGCTGGTGGGGAGGTCCACGCTGGTCAGGTTGCTGGCCACCAGCGTGTACTCGGTCGGTCCGCTGGACCACGGCCGCACCTCAGCGGTCCAATCGCCCGGCGCAGGATCGTGGAGGGTCACACGCTCGGGCTTGTCGGCCGTGGCACCCTGGTTGCCGCCCCGCTGGTTGCCCTGGGGGTCCAACAGCTGGAGGTCGAGATCAGCGGAGCCGTCGCTCCAGTCGAGGACGACCTCGAGGACATCGACCCCTGGAGGGACGGTCAGGTTGTGCCTCTGGGTCTGGCCGTCGACGGCCCCGGAGGCTCCGACGGTCTCGTCGGGGCCCCCGGCCTCGACGGTCCCGTTCGTATCCAGGAGCTGATCGACGGTCTCCGAGACGTGGTAGAGCACCGTGTCGCTGGCCGTCTCATCCTGGCTGTCACGGACCGTCAGTGTCAGCTCGATGGTGCCCTCTGCATCGGTGAGGTCGACGGTGGTCTTGGCAGCGAACGGGTCGTCGAACAGCTCGGAGGAGCCTTGGATCGACCAGGTGTGGTTGTACGGCGCATGGCCATCGTAGGCGACCCCCTCGACCGGCAGGACAGCGCCGTCCAGGGTGGTGCGGCTCTCACCCGCGTCGGCGACCAAGGTCGTGGTCTCCGCCCCGGCGCTTGGGATCAGCGCGGGGACCATGGTCGACAGCGCGAGCGCCAGCGTCAGGACGACGAGCAAGCCTCCTCGGGTCAAACGGGTGCCTCCTGGGCCGCCAACCATCGGCCAGGCTGCCCAAGAAGCTATCGGCGACACCGTTGAACCCTCGCGGCTCCACCGCCCTCCCCCGGTCCCGCAAGGCCTACATCCGTGCAGCGCCTTGGCAGGCCCATGAGCCACCGGATCGAGGTCGGGGTCGTCGAGGCCTACCACGACGACGCTGCCCAAGCTACCGTGCGCGTCAGCGTCGACGTGCACGAGGGCCATTACCTGGTCATCGAGCACGACGGCCGGGAGATCGACCTGGAGGAGACCCACATCGAGGGGGCCGACGAGATCAAGGAGGGCAACCTCATGGCTGTGGACATCCCCGAGCCCGTGGCCGTCGGCGACAAGGTCTACCGGATCGTCGAGGACTGACCGGGCAGCTCGTCGCCGCACCGCTCCTCGAGGGCCTCCAGGTCCCCGTGGTTGCGCGCCTGGCGCTCCACGAACCGCCGGCGCTCGGGGAGGGTGTGGTCGGGCGGTCACGGACGTCCCGACCGGCCATCTGGTCACCCTCCGGGGTGCTCGGGTCCGCGGACCCGTCGGTCTGCCAGACCCCGGGGCCCTCTGGAACGCCACGCCCAGGCTTATGCTGGGGTCTCCTCCAGCTCGGTGAGATCCACGTAGCGATCGATCCGCCAGCGTCCCTCCGGGGCCTCTGACCAGAGGATCAAGTAGCCGCCCTCGTGCTCCATCGCCCGACCGGTCGTCTCGTCGGTCATCCGAGCCAGGAACCGCCCGGTCTCGCTGGCCCAGCCGTCTGCTAGACGGATCTCCACGTCCTCGAGGGTTAGATCATAGGAAAGCGATGCCATGGTCTCGGCCAGCCACCGGTGGATGGCGTGCCTGCCCTCGATGGCCGGCAGGCCTGGTGGCAACCAGACCGCGTCCTCGGCCAGGTGTTCAGCGTAGGCGCCCGGGTCCGAGGCGTTGGCCGCCTCCAGCCAGGACCGGCGGGCAGCGGACAGCGCCTCGGGGAGCGCCTGGGTGCTCGGCATGGACCGCGATGGTCAGCCCAGGCCTAAGCCCACCGGTACCGTCGAGCCCACAAGGGGGCCCTGGGACAAGGGCTCAGGACCCCGGCAAGCCCAGGCCCGCCGAGGCGTCGGTGGTCTTGCTGATCTGGGGTCCCACGGGCACGTCCCGCTCGATCAGCGGGAGCTGCAGCGTGCTCGTGGGGCCCAGCTGGAGCTCGTTGGGTTCGGGGTTGGGGCTGGGCGCGATGTCCTCGACACCGGCCTTGTCGATCTGGAGTCTGAGCCGGTGGCCCTCGCCGACGTGCGCGTCCATGGGCTCGAACTGCATCTTGGCCAGCACGGGCTGGCCAGGGGTCAACGTGGCCGGGTCGGTGTTCCCGCCGTCGTGGAACATGATATCCATGGCCGACCAGCCAAGTCGCACCTGGCGCACTTCGGGGAAGACGTCCCAGAGCTGGACGAAGAGCTGGCCGCCGTCGGCTGTGGTCGGGGCGACCTCGACGTGCAACCGCGGCAGCCCAGCGATCCGGATCGCCTCCTCGAGGGGCTGGCTGGTGAACACGGCGTGCGGGCCACTGGCACCGGCCACGTCCCCGCTGACGGCCATGCCCGAGGGCGGACCGGTGAGCAGGAAGGTGCCCTCCTCGCCCTGGCCTTCCGGGGCCAGGGTCAGATCCGCCGAGAGGTCCATCCGGGCCCACGAGAGATCGTCGGGCGGGTAGCTGGCCTCCTGGCGCCAGACGTACTGGTGGTCCTCGACCTCGACGCCGAGCCAGGGCGGCTGGCCCTCGTTCTTGAGGTAGAAGTCGAACCACATGAGCACCTTGTCGGCCCAGTCCCAGCGGACGTTGCGGTGCTCGTCGATGCGGTCGGGGTAGGCGTGGCCCCACTGGCCCAGCCAGACCCGCGTGTCGATCCCGGCCTCCCGCAGCTCCTTGGTGAACGGGACCGCCTGGCTCGGGTTGACGTTCCAGTCCTCCATGCCGTGGATGACCCAGGCAGCCCCCTGGTAGTTGGCCAGGATGTCGTCGGAGAGGTCCCGGCTCTGCCAGTAGTCGCTGGAGGCATCGCCGGTCGCGCCGGCCACAGGCCCGCGGACCCAATCCTCGCCGGCGTCCGGGCAGAACGTCGTCGGCCAGTCCATGGTCCGGTAGCTCGGGTCGCCGGCGGCCAGGCCGTAGGCGTAGAGCCAGTACCCGGCCGGCTGGATGAAGCCGCGGGTCTCGCTGGTCCCGTTCTTGTAGTAGAGGTGGGGCCCGTCCAGGGCACCGCTGATCGGGATGATGGCCTTGAGGTGCGGGTTGCCGCTGGCAGCCCCCGACCAGGCCGCGGTGCCGTCGTAGCTGCGGCCGATCATGCCGGCGTTGCCGTTGGACCAGGGCGCCTCGGCCAGCTCGGTGATCACCTCGCTGATATCGTCGACGTCCTTGGGGTTCTTGAACTCGTAACAGCCGGTGGACTCGCCGGTGCCGCGGAGGCTCATCTGGGCCACCGCGTAGCCCCTGGGCACCAGCCACTCGACCTTGGGCGGTCGGTTGGTCGGCTCGGTGATCCCATCCAGGAAATAAGGGCCTGCGTCGATGACCACGGGCACCTGGCACTGGCTGGACAGCTCGGTGTCGTTCCAGTCGCAGCCCGGGATGTCGGGCAGGAACAGGCCCACGCTCAGCTCGGCCCCGTCCGGGGCCTCGACGAACCGCTGGACGCCCGGCAGGATGTCGTACTTGGCCGGTTCGAGCGGTTGGCTCCAGCCGTCCTCGGTCGGGTAGGTCTGATCATCCAGGCCCGGGACGGACTGCTGGTCCAGGTCCTCGTCGTCGCTTCCCAGACAGCCCGCCAGGCCCATGGTGAGCATGGCCAGGGCGAGCCCGATCGTGCGTGCCTTGGCCTGCTGCTCCGG
>CAZBKU010000083.1:0-10901 GCA_964492585.1 uncultured Thermoplasmatales archaeon
GAGCAGGCCTCGGCCACGGCTCGCGGGTTCGCGGTCGGCGGTAGCGATACCAACTGGATCCGTGTCACGATGGTGAAGGGTGAGAACGCGCCCTACTCTGAAGACACCGTGAACTACACTCTGTTAGATCCTTCCGGTAACTCCTACAGTGCCGATGACTCAGCTGACGGGACCGCGACAGCCTCACAGAACTACCTCTGTACCAGTGCGACAACCCACACGAGCGTGAACTACTGTGGGGCATCGGACGAGTTCCACGATGCGGCTAGCACGGACGACAACACGTGGGATGTGGGGGAGGTCCTCTACATGCCCTGCCAGGAAGGCGGCGACCACTCGGTCACCATCACGGTCCGAGGGACCACGGTCCTGGACTCGAGCGTGAAGTGCGACGCGGCCGCGACGCCATAGGCCGATCCGGCTAATCTCCAACCCGGGCGCCCCTCGGGCGCCTCTTCTCCTTCTTCTCTCCTCTTCGATCTCACCTTTCTCACAGTGAGCGCACCATACCCCGCCCGGGTACGGCCTGTCTGAGTGGAGGGGGGTCCTTGCCCTACCCTAGCACGTTCCGATCTCCTTCGCGGGGTCCCGCGCCCCCAGGGCCCACACCGAGCCATTGATAAAGGACCAGCTAAGACCATCGTGGGGTCCCTTTCCAGCTCCAGGAAGGCCCGAGGTAGGGTCCGCCCCCACCCGCTTGCCAGCGATGAGGGCGTCTCGCCGGTCATCGCCGAGGTCCTCATGGTCGCCATCGCTGTCGTCCTGGCCGCCGGCGGTTACCTCTGGTTCTCGAGCCTGACCGACGATGGCCCCGGGGATCTCGAGCGGGTCGGCTTCAGCGTGGATCGGGCCGGGACCGGGACCAGCTCGGAGGCCACGTGGGCCAAGGTGACGCTGATCCACGACGACAAGGACGAGCGCGCCTTCGACAGGATGTTCATCACGTGGCAGGCCTCCGACGGGAACGTCTTCTACAAGGACAGCGGGGAGGGCATCCTGTGCACCTCTGCTCGGGCACAGACCGTGGGCGGTGATGCGTCCTGCGCTGCCGGGGCCGATGTCATCGGCGACAGCTCGGCCACCCACTGGACCGTGGGCCAGACCTACTACCTGCCCTGCCAGGACAAGGGCCGGCACGCCTTGACCATCAGCGTGGACCAGCAGACCGTGCTGGACACGCGCGTGCTCTGCGACAAGGCCGCCGGCTGATCGGTCGGGGCCCGTCGTCTACCGGCTCAGCTCTTCTGGATGTTCAGGGCCGCGTTTCGACCAGCTCGTCCCACGCCTGCTCCCAGGCCGGGTCGAGGGCCAGCAGATCCTCGAGCTCCTCGACGTCGAGCCGGTCGTGGTTGCGGGCTAGGAGCTGTTCGATGTCAGCCAGGTGCTTGTGGCCATGCCCATGCCGAACATGCTCGCGGATCTTGAGCACGAGCAGCGCCTCGAGGGGGACGAACCAAGACCTCCGTGACCCACCATCGGGGAGGTGCCCCTCGACCCTCGAGGCCATGCACGCCTCGTCGAGTTCGTCCCTGACCCGGTAGAGTTCCACATCGATGGCGCCCGGGAACCGCCAGGTCTCGACGTCGATGCGTCGCACCTCGGGGGGAAGGCGGTCGGCAGCGGCGTCAAGCTGGGAGAGGTCGTCGATGGCCACCTGGATGTCGATGTCTTCGGTGGCTCGCACGTAGCCGTGGTGGGCAGCGGCTAGGCTCCCGGAGATCGCGTGATCGATCTCGGCAGCCTCGAGGACCTCCAACGTGGTCTCCAGCGCGGTCTGAAGGTCGTTCATGCGTCCCTCCGCATCGGCAGGAGGCTGTCCGAGAGATGCAGGGCGCGCCGGAGGCGCTCCTCCTGCGGGATGGAACGATCGCGTTCGATCCGGCCGACGGGTTCGCCGAAGACCCGGTCGACCTCCAGCGGACCGATCCACCGGACCCGGTCACCGTGCCAGGCGACCCGACCCATGGCTTCCAGGTCGACCAGGGCCTCCAGGATGCTGGTCCGGCGCACGGCCTTGGCCGGGTACAGCTCGCGCACCTGGGCCACGGTCAGGCCCCGGCCCAGGGCGTGGGGCTGGATGGCCCGGGCGACCTTCTCCCGGGTCCGCGTCGTGATGCTCACGCAGAACGTGTTTGTTGTAGTAGTAGAAAAGCTTTGTGTCTAGCTAGCTGATGACGGGAGGTCGTCGAGCGGGATGGGTGGTCGACCTCAACCGGCCTCGGGCACCCTGGACCGTTCGACGACCTCGCCGGGTCCCACGAGCTCCTCGGGTCCCAGCATCACCCCGCAGTTCAGCGTGGCGTTGATGCCGGTCTTGACCCCGTCGCCCAGGATCACTCCCAGCTTGCGCCGTCCGCTGTCGATCCGCCCGCGCTTGGTCATCACGCGCAGGGTGTCCCCGTCGTGGCGTAGGTTGGCCACCTGGGTGCCGGCGCCGAGGTTGACCTCCTGGCCCAGCACGCTGTCGCCGACGTAGGAGAGGTGGGGTACCTTGGCCCCATCGAAGAGGACGCTGTTCTTGACCTCGCATCCGTTGCCCACTTTGCATCCGTCTCCCAGGGTGGTCGAGGGTCGGAGGTAGGCGTTGGGCCCGACCGTGCTACCGGGCCCGACGACGACCGGGCCCTCGATCCGGGTACCGGCCTTGACGTGGGCGGTCTCGTGGATCAACGCCGGGCCCTCGATGACCACGCCGTCCTCGACGGTCCCGTCGATCCGGGTCCCCAGGGTGGCCAGGGCCAGGGTGTTGGCTTCCAGGATGTCCCACGGCCAGCCGACGTCGACCCAGGCCTCGAAGGTGTGGACCGTGAACCCGGCCCCGGCCCGGGTGGCGGCGTTGATGGCGTCGGTGAGCTCCAGCTCGCCCCGGGGGCTGGGGGAGAGCTCCTCCAGGTGGTTGTGGATCCCAGGATGTAACCGGTAGACGCCGGCGTTGACATCGTCGCTTGGCGGGTCCGGGCTCTTCTCGACGATGCGGACCAGCTCGCCGTCGTCGACGTCCAGGGCCCCGTACTGGCTGGGGTCGTCGACCTTGCGGGCGCCGATCACGCCGGTGGTGGGTTGGTCGACGAGCTCGGCGATCGCTCCGTCCGGCAAGAACAGGTCGCCGTAGGCCACCACCGTGGCCTGGTCGCCCAGGTCGGCCTGCTGGAGGGCATGCCCCGTGCCCCGGCGCTCGGTCTGCACGGCGATGTCGAGCTCCAAGCCCAGCTCGGGGCACCGGTCGGCCAGGGCGGCGGCCACCGGGCCTTTGGCGTCGGCGACCACGGCCTGGAGCTGGGTGATGCCGGCCTCGGAGAGCTGGCGGGCCAGGCGGCAGACCAGCGGCTCGCCGGCGATGGGGATCAGGGGCTTGGGCTGGGTGGCGGTCAGGGGCCACAGCCGGGTGCCCTGCCCGGCGGCCAGCAGGATGGCGTGGTCGGTGGCGGGCATCTAGGCAGACCCTCCCGGTCGCGATGGGGTCGTCTCGTCGAGCACGGGAGGGCAGCGGTGGACGGGTACTCGTGCCTTGGGGTTCACAACCGGTCGCGGATCGTCTCCAGGACAGAGAGTTGCCGGCCGAGCACCCCGGTCTGGGTGTCGAGCTTGGCCTGGACGACATCCAGGTCGTCGAGCTTGTCGAGCTTGTCGAGGTTCTCAAGCTTGCCGTCGGCGGAGGTCAGCGTCCGGCCGTTGTCGAGGACGGCCTGCTTCACGTCGGTGACCTGGTCGCGTCCGGCGCCGTAGACGAGCGCACCGCCGCTGATCAGGAGGCCCACCAGGGTCCCGACGGTCACCAGGGTCTCGCCGGTGTCGTTCCACCAGCCAAGGATCTCGCCGACGATGCCGAGGATCGCCATGGCGAAGCCCAGAGCGGCCAAGCCGATCAGGTACCACATGACGTGGTCCGGGTCCGGGTGGAACCCCATGGGGAACGATGTGTCGCGATCGGGCATGTATCTTCTGCCCGGCATCGTCAGCACGAGGCATAACGGTTCCACCGGGAGGGGAGCGAAGCTACCTTTGCCGGCGCCATCGCATGGCCGATCTCTGGGACGGTCAGGGAGGGCCGAGGGGCCCCGCCTGGGCAGCGGTGACCCGCTGGTCGTGTGCTGGGGGTCACAAGCGGTCGCGGATTTGCTCCAGGACCCCGAGCTGGACGCCGAGCACGCCGGTCTGGGCATCCAGCCTGGCCTGGACCACGTCGAGATCGTCCAGTTGGTCCAGTTTCTCCAACTGCTCTAGCGCGTCGAGCTTGTCGAGCTTCCCGTCGACCGAGGTCATCGTCCGGCCGTTGTCGAGCACGGCCCCGTGGACGGAGACCAGCCGCCGGTCCATCCGGTCGACCTGCTTGCGCCCGGAGCCCAACAGGAGGCTACCGGCGGTCATGAGCAGACCGATGATGGTGCCGATGGTGACGATGACCTCGCCGACGTCGTTCCACCACCCCAAGAGTTCGCCGACGATCCCAAGCAGGGCCATCAACCAGCCAAGGATCGCCATCCCCCAGGTGATCTTGAGGACGGTGTCCATCTCAGGTTCGTACCAGGGCATCGGGGACCGTTGGTCGTCAGGGGGCATGAAGCTTCCCACCCCCACCGGAACGACCGGCTAAAAAGCCTGATCTCGGGGAGAACCGAACCTACCCGGGATCCGATCCTGCTGCAGCTCGGACCGCCTGGCGACCCCTGTCGAGCAGCGCCTCGGCTCTGCCTGGGTCGGCGGCCTCGGCGGTCAAGCGGATCTTGGGCTCGGTGCCGCTGGGCCGGACCAACAGCCAGCCGTCCTCGGTGTCCACGCGGACCCCGTCGAGATCGTTGACCTCGCCCAACCCGGCCAGCTCGTCGGCCACGGCCTCCATGATAGCGGCCTTGGCATGCTCCTGGGCCGGCAGGTTGGTCCGCCGGGTCTCGAAGGTGGGCAGGGCGTCGACCAGCTTGGCGATCCCACCGTGCTCGGCGGCGATCCGGGCGGCCAAGAGGCCAGCATGGGGTCCATCCGGGCACATGGAGACCTCGGGGAAGATGTAGGCCCCGCTGGGCTCGCCGCCCAGGTCGCCGCCTGCCTGGGCCAGGGCCTCGGAGACGAACGCATCGCCGACGGGGGTGACCTCGATGGTCGCATCAGGCAGGGCCTCCCAGACCAGGCGGCTGGTGTCGATCGGCACGGCCAGATCGGTGGCCTCGACCTCGCGAGCGAGCAGGACGATCAGGGCATCGCCTGGCACCACGCGTCCGGTCTCGTCGACGATCACACACCGGTCGCCGTCGCCGTCGTGGGCGATCCCGACCACCGCGTCGGTCACCTGCACCACCTCGCGCAGGTCGCCCAGGTTCTCGGGCGTGGTCTCGGACGGTCGCCCTGGGAAGGTGCCGTCGGGTTGGGCGTTGAGCGTGGTCACCCGGGCCCCGGCTGCGGCCAGGAGCTCGGGAGCCAGTTGGTAGGCAGCCCCGTTGCCGGTGTCGACCACCACACGGGGGTCACCGGTCAGCGGCCCCACGACGTCCAGCAGAGCCTCCCGGTGGGCCCGGGTCGGGGCCGGGTGATCGACCCGTTCCCCGGTGGCCTGCCAGTCGGCAGGTGCCGGCGGGTCGGCCAGGGCGTCCAGGATCGCCTGGCGACCGTCGGCCTCCAGGGCCGAGCCGTCGGGTCGCCAGAGCTTGACCCCGTTGTCCGTCGGGGGGTTGTGGCTGGCCGTGACCATGACGCCCAGGTCGGCCTGGCGGGTCTGGTAGGCCAGGGTGGGTGTCGGCACGACGCCCAGGGTGGTGACCTGGGTGCCCTGGGAGAGGGCGCCGGCGGTCAGGGCAGCCTCGAGCACCGGTCCGGTGGTCCGGGCATCCCGCCCGATCACGATTCGGCCGGCCAGCGACCCGATGGCCTTGCCCAGGGCCAGGGCCAGGTCCGGTGTCGCGATCGTGTCGTAGGGCCCACGGATGCCCGAGGAACCGAACCTCACGTCGTCCAGGTCGTCGCCCACAGGCGGCCAGCGGGGACGTGGTACTCGTCCCTTTCGGGTCGCGGCTCGGCGGGTCCTCGACGAGCGGGTCCCTCAGCGGTCCCTGGGTGGGAACAGCAGCTCGCGGGGCACCCACAGACGGGTCCTCGGGCCCCGGCGGTGCCGGCGAAGAAGCCCGACGCGGGTCAGGTGCCGGATCGTCTCGACCGCCGGACCCGACGGGAGACCATCCTTGGTCTCCAAGACGGCCAACAGCCGGGTCTGATCGAGGACGACGCCGTCGAACTCGCAGGTCATCCAGTGGAGGATCGCCCGGGCCCGGCGCTTACGGCCTGGGGAGAGCGTGCGCCAGGTCGCCTGGGCCGGCGGGGGCCACCAGGTGCGCATCGGGCCGGGAGACGGGGCTGGTGGTTTTGAGGGCTCTCCGGGAGCGGCGACCGGTCTGGTGGTTGGAGGCGGAGGTCCAAGAGGTGGGGTACCAGCGTCCACGGCGATCCCAGCATGTGTTGTGACGTGCCGGGGATCAGGACCGGAACGCCCGGCCACCAGTAGTGTTGGTCCACCAACCAACACCGTCTTATACTTCGGAACCCTCAACAGGGTATGCGGAAGCCCCGGGGCTTCACGAACTGGGATGTTCCCGTCGGCGTCCTCTACCTCCGCAAGGAGGAAGATGGACGATGGATCATCCTGGCAGCGGACCCCGAGATCAAGATCGACAACGATCACTCGGACCGTATCCCGCACATCCACGTGGACGGATGGAACTCAGATGACCGCCGTGACCTTCGACCCACGCTGGGCCCGGACGAGGCGGCCCAGGCGATCCTCCGTCACCTGGAGGAACATGGGTACATCGACGTCAAGCGATTGCTGGAGGAGCTAAGATGAGGATCACGATCGAACGCGACCTAACGGTCAAGGAGTTGCTCGACGACATCCAAGCGCGCTACGGCTCCAGGGCCGAGATCGAGGACCACCTCGACGACAACCCCCGTGATTGGGATGCCAAGGTCGCCCTCCACGATCTGCAAGAGTACCAGGACACCGATCCCAGCACTCGCATCGAGGACACGCGCGAGATCGTCCTCCCGGACCGATCCCTCGACGAGCTCACCTCCAAGCGGCTATCCCTCCTGCTCACGGTCAAGCAAGCCGGCGGCGAGGTCGAAGGCCTGCGCAACCTCTCCCGCAGGGTCGACCGGGACGTCAAGAACGTCAGCGACGATGTCACCGCGCTGCGAGGCATCGGCCTGCTCGAGGTCCGCAAGCAGGGGCCCGGGCTCCCCCATCTCATCTCGCTTCCGGGCCAGCGGATCGATCTGCATCTGGTCGAAGCGGGTGGATGATCGGTTCCCCCCTCCTCGGGAACGACGCCGGGCTCCCGGCGATCCAAGCCGGCGGGGGCCACCAGGTGCGTATCGGGCCGGGACACGGGCCTGGTGGTTTTGAGGGCTCTCCAGGAACGGCGACCGGTCTGGTGGTTGGAGGCGGAGATCCACGAAGTGGTGGATGGCATGCCTGGAGGTTCAAGACCTGTTGGGAGGCTAGGGTCCCGGCGGGTGCGCCCGACGACCCCTGCCGTACCCATGGCCGCCGTCACGTCCGCCTCTCCGATCGACCGGTGCCATCGCGCCGTCGGTCCGAGCCATCCCACGGCGCCGGTCCGGCGACCCGCGGGACTCAGGCCACCCTTGCCTGGATCTCTCCATCGTACGTCCAGGCCTCCGCGCCGAGGGCTCGGGCTGTCTGGACGACCACGGCGTCGGCCAGGCTGAGGGTGCCCTGGGCGGCCTGGAAGACCTCCCGGACACCGGCGAAGGGGACCCCCGCGGCCACCGAGACGTGCGGTTTGGAGAGCAGGCTCTCTAACGCCCGACAGGCGTTCTCCCACGTGAACCGGTACTCGAGGAGGTTGACCGTCTCGACGAGGATCTCGGAAGGGATCTCCACAGGGGTGGGATCACCCAGGGTCTCTCGCGCCTCGTCATGGTGCTTGTCGTCGCTGTCGAACACGGCGTAGAGCGCGCTGGTGTCGGCGACCCGGGGCATGGCTCAGTCCTCCGGTTCCCGGGGCAGGCCCGAGCCCTCCATCAGGCCACGGGCCAGGTACTCGTCATGCCGCTCGGAGACATCGTCGCGGCCCCCGGCGAACGTGGGGAGGTCGGAGAGGTCGATCCGGCCGTCGCGACGCTCGATCCTGACGACGACCTCTTCGCCGGGATGGAGGTCGCTGGCCTCCAGGTCGTTCTTCTTGATGCGGATCCCGTACGAGTTGCCCCATCGCAGGACCTTGGCCTCGATGACCACATCATCCATGGATAACGTAGAAGTTATACATCCTATTTAGGGGTTGTCGAGGGCCGCCGTGGCCCTGTAAAGCTAACCGTCAAGGACACGGGAAGCACAGAAGGGATCGGATCGGTTGGCCCGGGGGGCTCTGCGGTCTCTGTGGTTCCCTCGGGGGGTCTATCATGGCAGCCCCGGGTCCACGGCTCGCAGGGGCCGTGCCGGCCCGATTAGGGCAACGCTCATCTCCAAGGCCCCGGTTATGCATGATCGAGATGCTCACGCTACCGACCCCGGCCGAGCTCAAGGCCCAACGGGCCCGCCTGGGGCTCACCCAGGCCGAGCTGGCCGAGCGCGCCGGGGTCAGCCAGTCCCTGATCGCCCGGGTCGAGGGTGGCAAGGTCGACCCGAGCTACTCGACCCTTAGGGCGTTGGTCGAGGCGTTGAACGAGGCCGAGCGTCGGGAGGCCAAATTGTTGGACCTAATGGCCGCGCCCGTGGCCTCGGTGGCCCCCGACGATCCGATCCGGGAGGCCGTGCACCGGATGCGCGAGGCGGCCATCAGCCAGCTGCCCGTCCTGGAGGACGGCGCGCCGGTGGGCAGCGTCAGCGAGCGCGACATCGTCCACGCCCTGACCGGGGCGACCAAGGAGGAGATCGTCGACCAGCCGGTCAGCACCGTCATGGGCGCCCCCTTCCCGGCTGTGGAACCGGGGACCAGCGTCGAGGCCGCCCTGCGTCTGCTCGAGGACCGACCGGCCCTGCTGGTCATGGAGAAGGGCACGGTCATCGGGATCGTCACCAAGAGCGACCTGCTCCACACCCTCGAGTGACCGGGACTGGACAGAGACCGGGCCGGCACCGGGGTCACCGCCGGCCCGAGGGCCGTATGCTCTATGTGCATTTTCCGAAAGGTAGTTATTACATGGCTGGTCTGGGGGCACCAGGCGGGCCAGGACCGATCCGCCCGCTCACACAGAGGGACACCTGTGACGTTCCGCAAGCTCCTGCACGACTGGCCCAGGCCGCTTCTGATGTACGAGGTGATCCCACCGCCAAGCAGCGCGCCGCGCGAGGAGGTGGCCGACACCGCCTCGTTCATCCGCAACCTCCTCTCCGACCACGAGATCGATGCGGTCAACGTCCCCGACGTCCGCAACGAGAGCCGCAACGGCAACCGCGAGGCTCGCTTCATGAAGAAGCGCGACCCCCGCCAGTTCGCCCTGACGCTGGGGGACATCTTCGGCGACGACGCCGAGATCATCTGCAACCGGTGCACCGTCTACGAGACCGAGGCCGAGCAGCGCGCCTGGCTTGCGGCCACCTACGAGAAGTTCGGCATCGAGAACGTGGTGCTCGTCGGCGGCGAGTCCTCGGACATCGACTACCCGGGCCCCTCGGTCCCCCGGATGACCGAGCTGGCCCGCGAGGTGGCCGACGAGACCGACACGGATGCCGCCCTGGGCGGGATCACGATCCCCTCCCGGCGCCGCGAGGACCCCGACGAGCCCGACCGGATGCTCTACAAGATCCAGCACGGCACCGAGTTCTTCACCAGCCAGGTGATCTTCGAGGCCCAGAGCTCCTGCAACCTCCTGGCCGACTACGATCGGGCGTGCAAGGAGGCCGGGGTCGACCCGGTCCCGGTGTTCCTGTCCTTTGCCCCGATCACCGGCCGCAAGGACGCAGGGTTCCTGGAGTGGCTGGGCGCCGAGATCCCCGAGACCTGCAAGGACTGGATCCTGGCTACCCACGCCCGGACCCTGGATCGCTCGGTCCGCGTGGCCGAGCACGCCCTGCGCGAGGTGCTCACCTTCACCGCCCGCAACGACCTGGACGTGCCCGTCGGCATCAACGTCGAGCACGTCATGCGCTACAACTTCGAGGCCAGCGAGGTCCTGCTCGACCGCCTGGCCAGCCTGCTCGAATGGCACCGCATCGAGCAAGACGCCCGACCGTGACACGCTCCACGAGGCTACCATGACCACCATCGAACCCATCATCCCCGGCTTGCACGCACGAAGCGAGGACCTGGTCCAGGCCACCCGCGACCACGACCGGGACCGCATCGACGACGCCACCCTCCACGAGGCCCAGCGCCGCGACGCCGAGGCCCTGGTCGGCGCCCAGGTCAACGCTGGCTACACCACGATCTCCACAGGCCAACTGACCTGGCAGGACCCCTTCAGGCCCTTCACCGACCTGATCGGCAACCTGGACCCGGACACCCTGGTCCGCTTCCTGGACACCAACACCTTCTACCGGCGGCCCGACATCGACGGCGACCCCGAGGTCCAGACCGGCAAGCTCGGTGAGTTCCTCGACACCTGGCTGGCCACGCCCGGCCAGCTCGACACCCTGGCCACGCTGCCCTCGTCCACCGCCTTCGTCACCGGTGCCGCCGACGAGGACCACACCTACCCCGACCCGACGATCGCCACCACCCTGGCCACCGAGCTCTACCCCGAGCTCATCACCCAGGCCGGCGACCGTGGCATCACCACCGTGGCCCTCTACGACCCCTGGTTGGCCGACATCGTCCAGCCCGCCACGTTCATCCAGGCCCTCGACGACCTGGCCCAGGCCGTCCCCGACGACGGGCCCGAGCTCCTGCTCCAGCTCCCGTTCATCGACGCCGAGCCCCTGCTTGGCCACGTGCTCGGCACCGAGCTCG
>CAZBKU010000084.1:0-10876 GCA_964492585.1 uncultured Thermoplasmatales archaeon
GTTCACGAGACCGGCTTGTTCGGCACCCAGCGGACCGATCGCTGGTGGGTCGCACCGCTGATCATCTCGATCGGGTTCACGGTGCTGATCATCTACTCGCTGTACGCCATGTTCGCGGTCGGCCCCCACCAGGTGGCCCCCGGGGACGCGGTCAGCGCCGGCAACGAGCTCCTGTCGCCGCTGTACTCCCCTTGCCTGGTGGAGGGTTGTGTCGGACCCTTGGCAGGCGTGATGCCCGCCAGCATCGCCGGGATCCCGATCACCCCAGCGCTCTACATCCTGTGGGCCCCGTTGGGCTTCCGGGCGACCTGCTACTACTACCGCAAGGCCTACTACCGGTCCTACTTCGCCGACCCGGCAGCTTGCGCCGTCGAAGAGGACCGTGGCGAGGAGTACAAGGGCGAGGCCGGGTTCCCGTGGATCCTGCAGAACATCCACCGGTACTTCGTCCCCTTCGCGCTCCTGCTGATCGTCTTCCTCTCCTACGACGCTATCATGAGCATGGTCTTCCACCAGGGCGGCGCGACCACGTTCGGCGTCAGCGTCGGCAGCCTGGTGTTGACCATGAACGTCGTCCTCCTGGCCGGGTACACCTTCGGCTGCCACTCGCTTCGCCACATGGTCGGCGGCAGGTTCGACTGTTTCACCTGCCCGGCGGGTCCCGAGAAGCGCAAGGAGCGCTCCAGCTACAGGGGCTGGAAGCTCGTGAGCTGGTTCAACCAGCGCCACATGCTCTGGGCCTGGCTCTCGTTCTTCTGGGTCATGTTCGCCGACCTGTACGTGCGCCTGGTCGCCACCGGCGTGATCAACGACGTCTCCCTCTTCGTGCTCTGAGGTTCCCTCCCTATGCCCCCTTCCAACGATACCGCGTCCATCGACATCGAGGAGCACACCCACGACGTGCTCATCGTCGGGGCCGGCGGCGCCGGTCTCCGGGCGGCCATCGAGGCCTCCAGCCAGGACGCCTCGACCGCCGTGGTCTGCAAGAGCCTGCTCGGCAAGGCCCACACGGTCATGGCCGAGGGCGGCGCGGCCGCCGCGCTGCGCAACCGTGACCCCCGGGACAACTGGAAGGTCCACATGCGCGACACGATCCGGGGCGCCAAGCTGCTCAACAACGTCCGCATGGCCGAGATCCACGCCAAGGAGGCCCCGGACCGGATCCGGGAGCTGGAGTCCTGGGGCGCGGTCTTCGATCGGACCGACGACGGTTGGATCAACCAGCGCAACTTCGGCGGGCATCAGTACCCGCGCCTGGCCCACGTCGGCGACCGCACGGGCCTTGAGCTGATCCGGACCCTGCAGGACAAGGGCATCCACTCGGGCCTGGACATCTTCATGGAGACCACGGTCACCGACCTGCTCAAGGACGGCGACCGGGTCACCGGTGCCATCGCCTACGAACGGGAGAGCGGCCAGGTCCACGTCTTCAAGGCCAAGGCCGTGGTGCTGGCGTGCGGCGGGACCGGCAAGGCCTACAGGGTCACCTCCAACTCCTGGGAGTACACCGGGGACGGGTTCGGCCTGGCCTACCGGGCCGGGGCCGAGCTCATGGACATGGAGTTCGTCCAGTTCCACCCGACCGGCATGATCTGGCCCCCGAGCGCCCGGGGCATCCTCGTCACCGAGGGGGTCCGCGGCGAGGGCGGCACCCTCAAGAACAGCGAGGGTGAGCGGTTCATGTTCGACAACGTGCCCGAGATGTTCCAGGGCGAGTACGCCGAGTCCGAACAGGAGGGCCAGAGGTGGCTAGACGGCGACGACGACGCTCGGCGCCCACCCGAGCTTCTGACCCGCGACGTGGTGGCCCGGGCCATCCGCAAACAGGTCCAGGAAGGCAAGGGCAGCCCGCATGGCGGCGCGTTCCTCGACATCAGCTGGCGCGAGGACGCCTACATCAAACGCAAGCTCCCGTCGATGCACCACCAGTTCATGGAGCTGGCCGGGCTCGATATCACCAAGGAGCCCATGGAGGTCGGCCCGACCTGCCACTACATCATGGGCGGTGTCCGCGTGGACCCTGAGACCCAGATGACCAACGTGGACGGTCTCTTCGCTGCCGGCGAGACGGCAAGCGGCCTCCACGGCGCCAACCGGCTGGGTGGCAACTCGCTGTCCGACCTGTTGGTGTTCGGCAAGCGTGCCGGCGAGTACGCGGCCAAGTGGGCCCGCGACCACGACGACGAGCCCATCGTGCCCCAGAGCGAGGTCCAAGCGGCCCTGGAGGCCATGATGGCCCCCCTCAAGCGCAGCGAGGGCGAGAACCCCTACAAGGTCCAGGAGGACCTGCAAGACGCCATGAACGATCACGCCGGCATGATCCGGGAAGGCCCGGAGCTCGAGACGGTCCTCGAGAAGCTCGACGCGCTCAAGGAGCGCGCGGCCAAGGTGGCCGTGGACGGCACCCGGCATTTCAACCCCGGCTGGCACACGGCCCTGGACCTTCGCAACCTCGTCATCGCTTCCGAGGCCATCGCGCGGGCTGCCCTCATGCGTGAGGAGTCCCGCGGGGCCCACACCCGCACCGACTTCCCGGAGACCGACAAGGACGGGAAGTGGAGCAAGGTCAACATCATCGTTAGAGACGAGGGCGGTGAGATGGTCCTGGCCACCGAGCCCCTGCCTCAGTGGCCCGACCACGTCCGAGAGATCGTCGAGGAGGACCCCGAGGCCATCTCGTCGGAACCCGCCACACCGGTCACCACGGGGGTACCCGAATGAGCCACGAAGCCGTCACCCACGAGGACGTCGAGGGCCAGACCGTCGACCTGCGGATTTACCGCGGCGACGAGGAGGACGGTCGCTACGTCGACTACAGCGTGCCCATGGAGCCCGGCATGGTCGTCCTGGACGCCATCCATCGGGTCCAGGCCAACGACGCGCCGGATCTGGCCGTCCGCTGGAACTGCAAGGCTGGCAAGTGTGGGTCCTGCAGCGCCGAGATCAACGGTAAGCCCAAGCTGATGTGCATGACCCGGGTCGACGAGCTGCCAGACCAGCCCATCCAGGTGGCCCCGGTCAAGGCCTTCCCGGTGATGAAGGACCTCGTGCCGGACGTCTCGTGGAACTACGAGGTCAAGCAGGAGGTCGACGGGTTCCAGCCCCGGGAGATGACCGAGGAGGAAGCCGAGCGCGGCGAGTACAAGATGCTCCAGCAGGACATCGACCGGGTCCAGGAGTTCCGCAAGTGCATCGAGTGTTTCCTCTGCCAGGATGTCTGCCACGTGCTGCGGACCCACGAGAAGCACGACGCCTTCCAGGGCCCCCGGATGCTGATCCACTACGCCCAGATGGAGATGAACCCCGCCGACGAGGGCGACCGGGTCGACGAGCTCTGGGATGAGGCCGGCATCGGGATGTGCAACATCACGAAGTGCTGCACCGACGTCTGCCCGGAGAACATCAACCTGACCGACAACGGGATCATCCCGATGAAGGAGCGGGTGGTCTCCAGGAAGTTCGATCCGATCGCCAAGCTCTGGGGCAAGATCACCGGCAAGGCGTGAACCTGGGCGGTGGTCACCCGGTCAAGGCGGCCCACAGGAGCACCACAGACAACGACCAGACCATCACGGTGAGAGCCAGCCCGACGGCGCGTTGGACGTAGGGGCATGCCCGGTACCACTCGGTGATCGTCGCCATGGATCCACAGAACCGGCACGGCCTATCAACAGGTCCCGTGCCACCGCCTGCCTGAGCAGCAGCCGACTGCACACCGGCCCGCCTGGCACGGTCGGCGGTTAACCTCAAACCCCAGCGACCCGCTTGCCCGGCGATGCCAGCAAGCGACACGACGCTCGGCGGGAAGGTCGCGATCATCACCGGTGCCTCCAGCGGGATCGGGCAAGCCACGGCCGAGCGCCTGGCCAGCCACGGCATGGACCTGGCCTTGGCCGCGCGCCGGGCCGACAAGCTCGAGGAGATCGCAGGACGCCTGAGGGCCGCCCACGGTTTCGAGGCCGTCCCCCTCGAGGTCGACGTCCGCGAGTGGCCCGACGTACAGGACATGGCCGCGGCCGTCGAGGACACCTTCGACGGGGCAGACTTGGTGTTCGCCAACGCCGGCACCGGTGGAGGTGCCTTCGTCCAGGAGATGCGCGTGGCCACGTGGGAGACGGTCATCGAGACCAACCTGACCGGCGCCTTCCACACGGCCAAGGCCTGCCTGCCGCTGCTGGAGGATCGCCCGGGCACACGGACCATCGTGTTCACCGCCAGCGTCTCTGGGACCATGGGCATGGCCGGCTCGTCAGCGTACTGTGCCAGCAAGTGGGGGCTTCGGGGTCTGGCCCAAAGCCTGGCCTTGGAGGTGGCCAGCGATGGCATCCGGGTGACCTCGATCAACCCGGGGTTGGTCAACACGCGTTGGCACGAGGGCCATCCCCGGGCCGACGAGATGGTGCAACCCGGGGACATCGGCGACCTGGTCGCCTACCTGGCCACCATGCCGGAGACGGCCCAGATCGACGATGTGACGGTCTGGCCCGCCAAGATGTACGACGAATGACGTCATACTGTCGGCTTCGTAGAGGTGACACCGGCGAACATCCAAATACGGGGGTGGGGCGAGGTACCCGGTAGAAGGCCGATCATGCCTGACGCCTCCCCATCTGATGCGACCCACCGTGTCCCCCCAGAGAAGCACATCCACCACGACCTGGTCGTGGATGGGATCCTCCGCTTGGGGGACGACTTCTTGATCGAGGGCAACGTGATCGCCCCGGGCGGGATCATGTTCGGCGACGGGGTGACCGTGGAGGGGGACATCTTCACCGACGGCGAGGTCGTCCTGGGGACCGGCTGCCAGGTCCAGGGGGCGATCGGCCCGATCCACCAGGCCCCGGGCCGACCTGGCACCGAGGGTCCCACGCTCACGGAACAGGGACCAGGCTCACAACCGAAGACGCCCGCCGCACCGATCCAGGACGCCCAGGCCGAGATGCCGTTCGCCACCGTCCAAGCCACCCTGGACCTCCTGCGCGACCTGGCCTGGTCCGAGGACCCAACAGAGCTCCGAGCCCACGACCACCGGCTGCCCTCCCTCGACCCGCAAGCCCTGGAGGACCTGCAGGCAGGGCTCCACGGGCTGATGGACGAGATCTACCGCGATGGATCTGGCCAACCCTGGACGGCCGAGGACATCATCAACCTGCTCTTCCAGCGCATCGCGCCCATGATCCTCCCGGTCGAGGTCACCAGGTTGGCCCCCGACCAAGCCACCCTCGAGATCGTCCGGCCTCGCCAGGCCATCGGCGACGACGGACCGGCCGATTGGCCCGTGCGCACCCTGACGCTGCTGAACCTGCTGGCTCAAGCGGCCCATCCCGAGGCCAGGATCACGCCGGCCGACGACGAGGATCTCCTGGCAGAGGGTGCAGACCCGGATCGGATGTGGGCCACCCTCCACCTGCCCGAACGGTCCGACCTGTGCGCGTGAGACCTGTTGAGCCTGGTGGGTGCACCTAGAGCTTATCTCCCCGGCCCCCTTACCGGCTACCATGCCTGACGCATACATCCTGGACGGGATCCGGACCCCGTTCGGACGACGGGACGGCGCCCTGGCCGATTGGCGGCCCGACGACCTGCTTGGCTACACGATCAAGGGGTTCGTGGCCGATGCTGGCGTGGACGCCGAGAGGATCGAGGACGTCGTGGTCGGTTGCGTGACCCAGGTCGGCGAGCAGGGCGTCAACATCGCCCGCCTGGCCTCCCTGATCGCAGACCTGCCGCTGGACACCGGAGGCGTGACCCTCAACCGGATGTGCGGCAGCGGCCAGCAAGCCGCCAACTTCGGCGCCATGGGTGTGATGGCCGGCCAGCACGATCTCGTGCTCACCGGCGGCGTGGAATCGATGTCCAGGGTCCCGATCAGCTCGGACGTGGACACCTTCTCCGACAAGCTCCAGGCGACGTGGGATGTGCTCCACCAGGGCGAGAGCGCCGAGCGCATCGCCGACAAGTGGGGCCTCACCCGCGAGGAGCTCGACGCGTTCAGCTACGAGAGCCACATGCGCGCCATCAAGGCCCAGGACTCGGGCTTCTTCGCCAACGAGATCCTGCCCGTGCCCAGAGAGCCGTGGAACGAGGACGCCAAGGTCGTCGAGCACGACGGCCAGCCTCGACGTGACACCAGCGTCGAGAAGCTCGGCTCGCTTAGCCCGGTGTTCCGTGACGACGGCGTGATCACCGCGGGTTCCTCCAGCGGCATCAACGACGGTGCCGGCGTCATGCTCATCGGCACCGAGGAGGCCGCCCAGGCCCAAGGCATCGAGCCCCGGGGTCGGATCGTCCAGACCGCCGTGGCTGGCGTGGACCCCGAGATCATGCTCACCGGTCCCATCCCGGCCACCGAGAAGGTGCTGGACAAGGCCGGCATGACCCTGGACCAGATCGATACGGTGGAGGTCAACGAGGCCTTCGCCAGCGTCGTCAAAGCCTGGATGGCCGAGCACGAGTACCCGTACGAGGACCTCAACCCCAACGGCGGTGCGATCGCCCTGGGCCATCCCCTGGGTGCCACGGGCCAGCGCCTGATCCTCACCGCGTTGAACCAGCTCGAGCAGACCGGCGGCCAGTACGGCCTGGTCACCATGTGCATCGGGTTCGGTCAAGCGACGGCAACCATCATCGAGCGCGTCTAGTTGCCGTCGGAGCACGTCTCCGCCGGCGGGACCGGTGGACCACCGACGCCGGGGGAGACGTGCGAACCCCGAGGCCCCGGCCCGCGACCCCCGAAGGGCGGAGCGGGCCGAGCCTCGGCTGCACGGACGATCATCGAAGCTGTGTAGGATCGTCGCCGTGGGAGCACGTCTCCCTCGGCCGGCCAAGCGCGCCACCGGGGCCGAGGGAGGCGTGCGGATCGACACGGCGCCACGACACTGGGAGGGCCGCCGTGGCGAGAGGACGGCCGCAGGCCGTCCGTACCGCCAGGCCCCGCCGAGCGAGGGGAGCGCCGCGTTACCGTGACGATCGTCGAGAGAGCGTCGGGTCGCGGCCCCCGGACGACCTCACGACGCCCGCGGGCCCTGCGAGCACCCCGACGCCCCTTAGGTCGGCCTGTATGCCAAGGGACCCCCTGCTGGCCGCCGATCCCCTACGTGGCTCAGGGCCTCTTGAGGCTGGTAGGCAGATCGGCCTTCCTCGCTGCTCGGTGGATGAACGCGGAGGAGAAGAGGGAGAGGCCCGGTGGGTCGGCAGCCGTGGGCCACCGACCCGCGGGAACGGGGTGGTCAGCTGTCGTCCATCGCGGCGGTCTCGTCGGTCTCGACGGTCACCTGGCCCTGGGGGTTCTCGGTCGGCAGCGAGGTCTCCGACTCGGTGTAGTTGTAGGTCCCGGGCTCGGCGTCGCTGGGGACCTCCCAGGTGATGTTCTCACCAGGCTCGGCGCTGCCGGGATCGGAGAAGTTGCCCTCCTCCCAGGTGATCCCATGGGTCGTGGTGCCGTCGTTGTGCCAGATGATCGTGTCACCGGGCTGGACGGTCACGTTGTCCGGATCGTACTCGACACCGGCGCCCACGAGGCCGTCGTCGGTGATGTTGACGGTATGGTTGACGCCCGTACCGTTCCCGTTGACCTCCCCTCGGGTGAAGTTGAAGGTCACCTCGGTGGACCAGTAGTGCTGGCCGTCGTAGATGGCGTGGGCCCGGCCGTAGTAGGTCCCTTCCTCCTCGCTGAAGTTGCCCGAGTACTCGCCGGGGACCTGGGCGGGCTCGACCACGCCGGAGCTGTTCCCGTAGTCGGCCGGCGTCTGGGGATCGTCGACGGAGAAGGCAGCCCAGTGGAACCCGGTGTGGGTGACGTTCTCGTCGGGCAGACCGGTCAGCGACCAGTCGACGGTGGCGTTCTCGCCGACCTGGGTCTGCCTGTCCCAGTCGTCGATGGAGACGTCGAACGGCGTGGAGACGGGGCCCTCGTCGCTGACCTCGATCTCGACCTCGGTGGTCCAGATGTGGGTCCCATCTTCCAGGATCGCATGGGCCCGGAAATGGTAGGTGCCCTCTTCGTCCAGGGTGACCTGGGTGGTGAACTCGCCGGGGGCCTCGGCCGGCTCCTCAGCACCGCTCGTGTTCCCGTAGTCGGCCGGGGAGCTCGGGTCCTCGACGGACGTGTTGGCCCAGTGGAGGCCCGTGTGCTGGACCTGGCCCTCCCCGGTCAGCTCCCAGGTGATCTCGATGGGTTCGCCGGTCCTCATGTCCTGGGGCCGATCGACCCACTCGACCTCGATGGCATCTGCCCCCTCGTCACCATCCAAGCAGCCGGTGAAGGCGACGGTAAGCAGCGTCAACGCGATGAGCAAGGTCCGGTCCATGATCTCGCTTCCCCGACACCCTGGGGCAGGTAAAAGGTTCTGGTATGGTCCCGGAAAAGGGAGGTAGGCGCCCTATCTCCGTGACGTTGGCCCTGTAGCCGCCAGGGAGAGGTTCATAAGGTCTGGAGGGTGAGGGGCTCAGGCCTGGTACTTGGAGGGGCACCCGATGACGACCTCGGTGGCCGCAAGCCGCGTGCCGTCCCCACTGGCGATCAGCTCGCCCTTGGCCACCAGGGCGGTGCCCTCCTGGACCTGGGCTGGCAGGTCGTGACCGAGGGTGACCGTCAGGTTGGCTTGGCCGTCGGTCAGTATGAACGTGTCCTGGCTGGCGTCCACGTCGGCCACCATGCCCTTGACGACCACGGCCTGCCCGGGGCCTTGGTCGACGGCCTGGCTGGGGCTCAGCGCGGCCTGGGGGGCTGCGCCGGCCAGGGCCACGATGGCCCCGCCGACCAGGAGCAGGCCGGCCAGGACGAGCTTGGTGTTCACGGGGTCTGGCTACGGCTCTTCCCTTTCAAAGGTTTCCGGTGATGGCTTCGAAGCCTCCTCGAGCTTATCCAGGCGTCGAGCCATCCAGAGCGCGTACCCGCCGATCAGGAGGAGCAGGGCTCCGACAGCCAGGCCAAGCAGGACCTGAGGGCTCACCATGGCATGCCCTCCTCGAGCTCGAGCATCCTGGCCCGGACGATGACGATGCCGACGAAGAGCATCAGGAAGCCTAGGCTGGCCACGATCAAGGGCCACGCCATGGCCGGGTCGAGGGTCTGCTCGGGCCGGGTGAAGTCCGGATGCGGGCTGGCAAGCCGGCTGGCCAGGTAGCTGGCAGGCACGGTGACGACACCGACCAAGGTGAGCCCGGCCAACAGCTCGTGGCGGCGGCCCGGCGGGGTCGACGCAGCCAAGGCCCAGAGCCCGGCCAGGGTGGCGACCAGGACCAGGGTGGTCAGGACCTTGGGGTCGGCCAGGGGGTCGTAGAGGGCATACTCGTAGCTCCAAGCCAGGCCGGTGACCAGGGCGGTGGCACCGTAGACGCAGGTGACCTCGGTCAGGCTACGCAGGACGCGCCCGATCTTCCCAGGACCCCGGGCCAACAGGACCCCAGCGCTCACCGCAGCGGCCAGGAACCCGGCGTAGGCGACCCAGGCTAAGGGGACGTGGACGTAGAGCAGGCGCTGGCCGAGGGGATAGGACCATCCGCCGGCAGGATCCGGGGAAGCAGCGATGCTCACCCCGACCAGGACGCCGGGCAGGAGCAGGAGCGCTGGGAGCCAGGCTCGCCGGTTCAGCGGCTCACCTCCACGATGGCGGGGGCCACGAGGTAGGTCAGCGCGCCCACGACCAAGTCATAACCGAGAGCGAAGGTAAGGCTTGATCCCCACACCTGGCCGTGGGAGAGGGTGATCTCGGTGGCATGCAGGCAGGCGACCAGCAGGGGAGCGGCCATGGGGAGGCCGAGCACGGGACCCAGGAGCTCGCCGGCCCGGCTGGACAGCGCGGCCCAGCCGGCCAGCGACCCGGTGATGCCGAGACCCAGAGCGCCAAGCAAGAGACCAGGGAGCACCCGGAGGCCCTGGAGGTGGTCCAGCGTCGGGAAGAAGGGGATCAGGACCATCCAGGTCAACAGGGCCAGAAGGACGACCAGGGGGAGCCCAGCCAGGGTCCGGGCCAGGAACAGGTCGCGGGTGCCCAAGGGGGCCAGGCGCAGGCCCTGGAGCCCGCCGGTGCCCTCCTCGGCGGCCAGGACCCTCGAGGCGGCGACCAGACCCCCCAAGGCGACAACCAGCCACAGGATCGCGCTGGCGGCAAGCGCCGGGTCTTGGGCGTCGTGCAGAGCGATGAGGCCAGCCAGAGCCACGGCCAGGGCGGTCAACAGAACGGTGGCGAGCACGCCACGGGCTCGGGCCAGCCAGACCAGGTGGTAGGTCACCACCGGGGCGATCATGGCTGGGCCTCCTGGAGACCCTCGGGGCCGATCGCGAGGACGCGGTCGGGGTCCACCGGTGTGGTCTGGTGGGTGGCCAGCAGGACGAGCCCGGCGCTGGCCTGGTCGAGGTGGCTTGTCAGGGCCTCGGTGGCCGCTGTGTCGAGGCCGGCGGTGGGCTCGTCGAGCAGGAGCACGTCGGGGGTGTGGAGGGTGGCTCGGGCCAGGTCTGCCCGACGGGCCAGGCCGTAAGAGAGGTGAGCCACGGCACGGTCCTGCTGGGCCTCGAGGCCCCACCCGGTCAGGGCGTCGGCCACCCGGGCTTCGGACAGGTCGTGGAGGCGGGCGTGGAGGGTCAGGTTCTGGGTGACGGTGAGCTCTGGATGCAGGGAAGGCGTGTGACCGGCGAACCCGATGATCGTGCGGACCTGTGGGCCCTCGTCCACCGTGTCGTGGCCGTCCACGGTGGCTGTCCCCTCGGTGGGGGTCAGCAGGGTGGCCAGGATCCGGAGCAGGGTGGTCTTCCCGGAGCCGTTGGGCCCCTTGAGGACCGTCAGGCCGGTCTCGATGGTGGCCTGGTCGATGGCGAAGACCGGGCCTTGGCCGTGGTCGTGGGAGAGCGCCTCGAGGTGGATCACCGGCTCGG
>CAZBKU010000085.1:0-10864 GCA_964492585.1 uncultured Thermoplasmatales archaeon
GCATGGGCGTCTGCTCGCCGAAGATCCGTGTCGGGGTCAGGTAGCCGTGCGGGAAGTCGTAGCGCCAGGTGTGCAGGTCGATGTCCATGGCGTCGAGGTGGAGCAGGACGATGGTGGGAGCGTTGGGATCCAGCTCGAACCCGGCCTCCGGGAGGGCGTCGGCCAGGTAGGCCTCCAGGGCCGAACCGTCGTAGAGCGCCACGTTCTCGCGCGGTAGCCGCCACTGAGGCAACCGGTCGGTCAGGTTGGCTTCGAAGGCGTCGTCGACGGGCTGGACATCGTAACGGGCGGTGGGGTGGATGGGGACGTCCATGCTGGTGCCCATCAACGGGGCGTTGCCCTCGACACCTTCCTCGGGGTCCGGCGGCAGGGCCTGGTTGAGGTCGCCGGTCCCGTGGGCCACGGTCTCGCTGTCCAACCGCTCGGTGAGCGTGGCGGCGGCCTCATCCGGGTAGCCGATCAGCACCACAGGGACCCGGACGTCCATCTTGACGATGCCGTCCTCGAGGACCGGCAGGTCCAGACCGGGGGCCTCTTGGGTGGCGTTCTGGGGTTCGAGCTCGTCGGCGTCGCCGCCGATGCACCCTGCGAACAGGGCGGTGATCAAGGTAAGTCCGATCAGCCATCGCATGGAGGTCATCTCCTGTCCCTGGCACCCCGGGTGGCCTGTGGGTATATGAACTCGGTGACGACGTCGTTGAAGGCTCGGCCAAGCAGAACGTTGAAGCCGCCGGTCCGGTTGGCTGTGGTGATGCGCGTGGCCTTCCAGGGCGAACGTGGGGCCTACAGCGAGGAAGCTCTCCTGCAGCGCTACCCCGAGGCGCAGCCGGTGCCCTCCCACGCCCTGGACGACGTGTTCGAGGCGGTGGCCACCGGCGGGGTGGACGCGGCCGTGGTCCCGGTGGAGAACAGCCAGGCCGGCAGCATCGCTAGGAGCTACGACCTGCTCCGGCAGCACGACCTGTTCATCACCGGCGAGATCATCCTGCCCATCGAGCACTGCCTGATGGCCCTGCCCGGCCAGAGCCTGTCCGACATCACCCGGGTCCACTCGCACCCCAGCGCCCTGGCCCAGTGCCAGGCGTTCCTGGAGAAGCACGGCATGGAACCGGTGGCCGAGCCGGACACGGCCGGAAGCGCCCGCACGGTGGCCGAGGACGACCTGGTCGGCGAGGGCGCGCTGGCCGGGCACCAGGCCGCCGTGGACCATGGGCTCGAGATCCTGGCCGAGGACGTGGCCACGACACCGCACAACCGGACCCGGTTCGTGGTCCTCGAGAGGGAGGCGACCGACCGGGGCACCGGCGAGCACAAGACCTCGCTGGTGTTCGCCACCGACCACCGGGCCGGGGCCCTCTACCAGGCTCTCACCCCGTTGGCCGAGCACGAGGTCAACATGCTCAAGCTCGAGAGCCGGCCCAGCCGCGGCCGGCCCTGGGAGTACGTCTTCCACCTGGACGTGGAGGGCCACCGGGACGACGAGCACCTGCGTGAGGCCTTGAGCCAACTGGGCCGGGTGACGACCTTCGTCAAGGTGCTCGGCAGCTACCCCATGGCAGACGAGCCGTTGATCGGCTAGGCCACCGGTGGGCAACGCGGCCACGGCAAGGTTTAAACGCCACCGCGGGGCCTCTTGGACGATGACAGGTCAGCCGGGGCGATCGGTCACCGCACCCTCTCCACGCCGGCGGGGGCCGGGCGCCTCCACAGGGCTCGTGCTGGCGCTGGTCGCCGCTCTTCTGACAACCGGCTGCATCGACCTGGCCACCGACCCGTTCGGCCCTGAGCCCCTGGAGGTCACCGCCTCTGATGTCGAACCCGACGATGGGTCCGGCCCGGAGACCCGCTGGCACACCGACCTGCGCCGCGGGACGCTGCCCAACCAGACCGACGCCTCTGCCGAGCACCGTCTGGAGGTGCCCGATGGGACCTACACCCTGCGCCTGGGTCTCCAGAGCAACGACGGGAACCTGACCGCCTGCGTCCAGGATCCCGCCGCGCAGCGAGACGACGGCCAGGGATGGTGCTCGACGACCATGGAGACTACCGAAGGGAAGGCCACCTGGGAGACCCCGGATCCCCCGGCCGGCGCGTGGGCTGTGACCGTGGAACGCCAGCCCGGCGAGACCGGGAACCTGACCTACGCCCTGACCATCCGTCACGAGCTGGAGGAGGACGCGCCCCCGCCCGGCCAACCCCGGGACACCCAGGGATCCGACCCGGCCCCACCGGCAGACCCGCCCTCGGACGGGGAGGACGAGGGTCAAGAGGCGCCCCCACGCGGGCCGACAGCACCGATCCCCCACGTGATCGTGGGCCTCCCCGACTCCGGCATCAACCCCTACCACGAGGCCTTCTACCGGCCCAGCCTGACCCAGCACCCCTGTACCTACATCGAGGGCTTCCCGTGCGATGTCCAGCCCCTGCGGCTATCGGTCGGCGAGCACGAGACCTACGAGGCGGCCGTGGAGGCCGACGCTGAGATCTGGCAGGGTGTCGAACCCGGCACGGTGTACTGGATCCCGAGGACCACCATCGTGGCCGCCGCCTGCGAGGCCGGCAACCGGTGGGACAGCTGCATCCTGGATATCGACGGCCACGGCACCGGCACGGCCAGCTCGGTGATCAGCGAGAACCCGGACGCGCTCCTGGCCATCCAGCAGGGCACCGATCAGACCGACCACCTCGATCAAGCCGGCATCCCGATCGACATCCGGAGCGTGTCCTGGAGCCACCTGGTCCCGTTCCCGGGCCCCGAGGGGGCCTGCCTGACCCAGGACATCACGCCCATCTACGTGACCAGCGCCGGCAACGAGCCCGAGAGCACGCTCATGGACTGCCGCAACGGAGGCCCCACGGTCATCAGCGTCGGTGGCGCGTACGCCGAGGACGAGGGCGAGGAGGCCATCGCCTCCAAACAGCCGGACATCGTCAGCTACTTCTGCCGGCCGACGGCCAAGCAAGGGACCCTGGATGGCTACCGCGAGAACCACTGCGGGACCAGCTTCTCCACCCCCACGGCCGCCGGGGCGCTCTCCAAGGTCCTGCTCGGTGTGCGCCGGTCGACCGGCTACACCGGCAGCCTGGCCGACGGGATGGCCGACCCCGAGGCCGGCCTGGGGATCGCCGACCTGCGCGATGCCATGAACCGGACGGCCAGCTACGATCCCGATCCCAAGTACCCGGATCACCACGGCGCCGTCGGTGTCCCCCTGAACCCTGCGGCCCCCTGGCTCCAGTGGGGTTGGGGGTTCTACGATGGGAACGTGGCCGACGCGACCCTGGCCCACCTGCTGGGCATCTCCCATGCACCAGAGAAACCCGACGAGGCCCAGACCTACATGGAGAGCCAGCACAACGTGCGGCAGACCCTCTACGGGTGAACCGCCGGTCCGAGCCGGGTCAGGTTAACATACCAGGGCTGGTGTCCCAGGCCGAGAGCCACAGCGATGCCCGCAGGCGACCCAGACGCTGTCGATGACGAGGAGCTCGTGCGCCAAGCTTGGGAGCAGACCCCCGGCGCCGACCAGGTCGACGTCGAGATCCAGGACTTCACCATCGTGGTCTGTTGGGAGGATGATCAGCGCGAGCGGTTCCTGATGGCCCGGCACCGTGACCGGGGCTGGGAGCTGCCCGGCGGGTCGGTCCGGCCAGGCGAGAACCCCTTGCTCGGGGCGGTCCGAGAGTTCGGCGAGGAGACCGGGCACCGGCTCCAGGAGGCCGAGCTCGTGCTCACCACCGAGACCCCCAAGGGCAAGTGCTGGGTCGTCCAGGGGGTCTGGGGCCCTGCGGTCGAGGGCCACCAGCCGGCCGAGGACGAGAAGATCGAGACGGTCCGGTTCGTCGGACGCTTGGGCGAGGTTGAGCCGTTGGCCTGGCCAAATGATCCCTACCAGGAGATCGAGAGCGCCGTCGGGGCCCGGCTGAGATAGCTACTCCTGCTCCACCATGGCGTGCTCGGTGTCACCGGGCAAGGGGGTCTCCTCGGGTGGATGGGCCTTGCCGTACAGGTAGAGCCCGACCAGCATGGGCAGCATCATCATGGCCGAGACCCAGAAGGTCCACCGTATCCCGAGCACCTGACCCACGCCGCCGAGGACCCAGGAGGTGATCGCCGTGCCAAGGCCGAGAGCTGTGCCGTAGATCCCGTTGGCCAGGCCTCGCTGGTCCGGCGGCGAGCCGCGGGAGACCAGGGTGAGGTTGGCCGGGACCATGATGCCCAGGCCAAGGCCAGCGACCACCGCCAGCAGGAGCAGCCCGACCAAGGCGGTCACCGTCTCGGGGGTGAGCCCGCCCTCGGCCAGACCCAGGCTATCCAGACCGGAGAAGACGGAGGCCGGGATGTAGGCGGCCAGACCGGCCAGATCCTCGACGAAGGGCCGCACGGCCAGTCGGGCTGCGCCGACAGCGGTGGCCGTCAAAAGGATGTTGCGAGGTGCGAGGTTGTCGATGCGTTCGGGCAGGCCGATCCTGGCCAACAGCGAGAAGCCTTGACGCACCGAGATCAGGACGCCGACAGCCAAGGCGGTGAAGCCCAACAGGCGGATGTAGACCGGGAAGAAGGCGCCGAGGACGCCGACGGTGAGGCCGAACAGGAAGGTCCCGAAGGCGCTGAACCGGATGTCCGGGTGCTTGAAGATCTCCCAACCCCGCTCGTAGACGCCGCCCGCGGGCCGGGGAGCCTCGGGGTCGTGGCTGGACCTGGGCAGGGTAGACACCAGCACCAGGCCGACGAGGCTGGCCCAGATGTAGACGCTGAGGCCTGCTTCGAAGCCGTAGACATCGGCCAGGTAGCCACCCAGGGGAGGGCCGACCAGGAACCCGGCGCCCAGGGCCAACGCATAGTCGCTGGTGGCCTTGGGGATGTCCTCGTCGGGGACTCGGTCGAAGAGGTAGCTGTTGGCGGCCACCCAGAAGATGCCGCTGGCCAGGCCGAAGAGGCCCTGGGCCGGGATGATCCACCACTTCGACGGCCCGAAGACGTAGAAGAGGCCGGCGACGGCCGAGATGGCGAACGTGGCGATCAGGGAGGGCTTGCGCCCGCCCCGGTCGGCCAGGTCCCCCATGGGCAACCGCAGGAAGATCTGGGTGAAGCCGTAGAGCCCGCTGACCAGGCCGATGAAGAACACCGAGGCTCCGAAGGTGATCTCGAGGTGCTGGGGGACCAGGGGGAACCCGACGGCCATCAGCAGCACGAAGCAGAAGGTGGCCGCGTAGAGCTTCAGCAGGGCCGAGTCCACAGCGCGCCTAAGACGAGGTCCTTGAAAAGCCACCCGCTCGAAGGGGTCCAAGCGGCCCCCTGCACCAGCGCCCCCACGGTAAAGCTCATGAACCCGCGCCCCTAACCCCCTTGGTAAGAGGTACTGACCGTGTCCAAGGACCCTCAACCCCATGATGATCCCAGGGACAGCCCCCGGGACGACCCCAGCGACCACGATCCCTTCGACGAATGGCGGGACCGTATGCGGGAGGATCCCTTCTTGGGGCCGTTCTTCGCCGACATTGATCGGGAGTTCGAGCGGATGCGCGACTCGCTCTCCAAGATGCTGCAGGGGATGAGCGAGGGCACCGTGGATCCCAACCAGGATCCCTACGTGTACGGGTTCTCCATGCGGATGGGGCCCGACGGCAAGCCCAAGTTCCAGGAGTTCGGGAACGTCCGGGCCGACGGTCCGGCTGAGCCGGCCATGCAGGACGTCCGCGAGCCCTTGGTCGATGTCCACGAGGCCGACGAGGTGATCTCGATCACGGCCGAGCTGCCCGGCGTCGAGAAGAAGGACGTGAACGTCCGGGCCAAGGCCCGCGAGATCGTCCTCCAGGTGGACGACGCCGACCGACGCTACTACAAGCGCATCGACCTGCCGACCAAGGTCCTCCCCGAGACGACCAAGGCGACCTACAAGAACGGGGTGCTCGACATCGAGGTCGAGAAGGTCCGGGATCCCGACGAGGGCACCGAGGTCCCCGTCGAGTAGGCGACCGCCGGACTCGGATGACGGGTAGCTGCCATCCCGTAGCCGCTAGGCCTCGATGGCCTGGATGAACGCGGTGAACCGGGCCCTCGAGACCTCCTTGCCGGCCTCGTTCTCCAGGATCACCTCGAGCAGGCTGATCCTGCTGCCGCGTCGGACCACCTCTGCGGTGGCCTCAAGCAGCCCGCTGACCACGGGCCGCTCGTAGTTGGTCGTCTGGTCGATGAAGGTGAAGGCCTCGTTGTCGTCCAACTTGGTGAGGATGGCCACCGAGGCCGCCAGCTCTGCCAGGCTGGTCAACAACCCCCCGTGGACGACGTTGATCACGTTGTGATGCTGCTTGTCGGCCTTCATCGAGAAGGTGGCCTCACCGTCGCCCACCGCCTCCAACCGGGCGTCCAACAGCTCCTGGACCGGCGGGACCGCCGGCACCTCACCCAACAGCTCCTTGAGCTTGACTTCGGCCTCCTGGCTGACCCGTGACATGTGTTGTCAAGGTAGCTATCGGGGCTTGAGCGTTGTGGGGGACCAGGGGATGGCTAAGCAGGGAGGAGACGGGGAGCACGCAGGGGGCGGCCCGACCGGCAGCTACCCTATCCACCGGCGGTCGGCGACCTTGGGTCCCGTGGACCCTCCGTGCCTCGACGGTCAGGCTCCCTTGCCGTGCTTGAGCCCGAACCAGACCATCCCGCCCTTGACGAACTGGTTGAACTCGTCCTGCTTGCCCGGGCCGTCCCGCCATTCGCGCACGGCCTTGGTGAGCGCCTGGTTGTCGTCGGCCGGGGCCACGACCACGAGGTCGACCCCGCCGAAAGCCTCAGGCCCGCCGTTGGTGTGGACGTAGCTCTCGACGATCTCCCGGATGTCGCCCAGTGTCAACCGCTGGGTGTGGTTCTTGATCGGGCCCGTGATGATCTCAGCCATGGTGGCACCGTGGTCGCCGGAGCACGTGCGGGGCCCCGGAAATAGCTTGCTCGAGAGCGCCAGGCCGTGTCATGCCCACGGGTAGGCCTGGATCCAGGGCCGGACCTGTTCGAGGGCCCCGGCCCCGGCCACCACGGCCTCGTCGCCCAGGCGAGGACCGACGATCTGGAGGCCCACGGGCAAGCCCTGATCGGTCAGGCCGGCCGGGACCGAGGCCACCGGATGACCGGTCAGGTTGAACGGGTAGGTCAGCGCCCAGCCGATGGTCGGATCCACCGGCTCTCGGTCCACCTCGCGGGGGCCCAACGTGCCGCCGTCGGGGGCGTTGGGGAACGGGACGATGCCGGTGGTCGGCGTCACCAGGAGGTCCACATCTCGGAACAGGCCCTCGATGGCCTCGTAGAGCTCGGTGCGGACCGTCCCGGTGCGCCGAAGCTCCACGGCGCTTGGCTGCCGGCCACGCTCGATGGTCGCCCGGAACGTCGCGGTCAGCTCGTCGCCATGCTCCTCGAGGAGGTCCACGCTGTGCCCACCCAGGCTCTCGGCCAGGGCTGCCAGCCTGGTCGACGAGCACGTGGCCAGGGTCTCGAACAGCTCGGTGTGGGAACGCTCGATGCCCAGGTCGACCTCTCGGACCACGGCGCCGGCATCCTCCAGCGCGTAGGCGGCAGCCTCGGCCACGCTGGCCACCTCTGGGGACACAGGGAACCCGGCCAGATCCGAGCTGTAGGCCACGGTGCGCCCGTCGATGCCGGCGTCGACCGCACCGGTCAGGTCCAGGTCCTGGTCGGGCATGCTGAACGGATCGCTCGGGTCCGGGCCCACCAGGACGTCGAGCAACAGGGCGGCATCGGCCACCGTGCGGGCCAACGGACCGTGCTGGGTGGTCGGCGTGTGGTGCGCGAACCCGTCCGGGTTCGATGCCGACGGCACCCGCCCGAACGTTGGTTTGATGGCCACGACGTTGCAGAAGGCCGCCGGGATCCGCAGCGAGCCGGCCGTATCGGATCCGGTGGCCAGCGGGACCAGGCCGTCGGCCACGGCCGCCGCGCTGCCGCCCGAGGACCCGCCTGCGTTGAGGTCGGTGTCGAACGGGGTGCTGGTCGGGCCGAAGACGAGGTTGTCGGTGGCCCCTTTGTGACCGAACTCCGGCGTGTTGGTCTTCCCGACGACGATGGCGCCGGCGGCCTCCAAGCGCTGGACGGTCGTGCTCGATCGCTGGGGGACCCAGTCGGCGAAGGGCAGCGACCCGAAGGTGTGGCGCACGCCGGCTTTGAGATCGTCGAGGTCCTTGATGGCCACGGGAACGCCGTGCAGCGGACCGGTCCGACGGCCCTCCTCGACGGCCCGGTCGGCGGCCTCGGCGGCCTTACGGGCCTGATTGGCGCAGACGGTGACGATGGCGTTGGTGCGCTTCCCGACCGCCTCGATCCTCGCCAAGCTGGCCTCGACGGCCTGGCTGGCCGACAGGCTGCCGTCGGCGATCTGCTCGACGATCTCGGCCGCGCTCAGGCGCCAGGGTTCGGCAGGCGACATGCGGACCTGGAACCCGGGTCCCGGTCCCTGAACCTTCGGTCTCAGCTGAGCCAGAAGAACGCGAGACCGATCAAGACGTAGATGATGACCAGAGGCACGCCGATGATCATGGGCTCTGCCGGGCCCGGCTCATCGTCGATGACCGTGTCAGCCATGGTGCAAGGGGTTGATGGCGCCGAGGGCTTGAAAGGTTCGGTCGGGAGGTCGAAACGGTCAGCCCGTGGGGAGGTGGTCGGCCCATGGGCGAAGGCCGAGGCTGGCGGGTCGGGGTGGAACAGCGACGCGTGGCGTCTCCCCGCGGCTGAGAACTTGCTGGCTTCCGCCCTTCGGGGCCGGTCCACCAGGACCGGAAGCGAGCGTCCACCAGGGCGCAACGTGGTGGTCTGGCGAGCTGGTCCCCGGATCCGCCCGGATCGGAGATCCGGGCTCTCTCGACATCCTCGCTTCGCTCGGATATCTCGATACGTACGTACCCTCGGCTCAGGTGGTCCAGCGATGCGAGCCTCGGGCACGTCCTCTCGGCGTGGACTACCGCTTCGTCGAACGAGCCGTGGTGCCTCACCGCGACTGGGAACGTCGCTCGCTCCGCCCTTCGGGGGTCAGCCAGCCAGTTCTCAGATATGTACGTCTCCTCGCCCTAGGTGGCGCTGTGATCCAGGCCTCGGGGACGTACTCTCGGCGTCAAGCACAGGCACGCATCGCGGCTTAGCCGTGCCTGTATTTGACCCCGAACCCACCCCTCGGGTTGTTCCACTCGACGCTGCCGGGGGTGCAGACGATGTCGCAGGTGCCGCACTCCACGCAGTCCTCGTACTGGAAGGTCATCCGGCCGTCGACCAGGGTGAAGCAGTTGGCCGGGCAGGAGTACATGCACATCTGGTGGGGGCAGGTCTCGCAGATCTCGGGGTCGATGGTGATGTGCGCGTGCTCCTCGGCGTCGAAGTTGTAGCTCGTGGAGCCCAGCCTGCCCTTGATGTCGATGACGTCGTCCTTGAGATCTTGGCCGGTCATAGGTTCTTCCCCGCGGTGAGGCCGTCCTTGGCCAGTTTGATCGGGCTGACGCCCTGCTCCTTCATCTTCTCGCGGACGAGCTGCCGGGTCTTCTTCTTCGGCGTCTCGTCCTGGGTGAACATCTCGGTGAAGAGGCTCTCGATGAACTGGGGGTAGGTGTGGTGCATCCGGGGGTTCCAGACGACCTCCTCCATATCCGAGAACCGCTTGAAGTCCTTCCAGATGTAGGACTCCTTGAGCCGGCGTTCGTAGCCGGCGAAGCCCGTCGGCGACCAGTCGCCTGTCTCCTTCATCTCCAGGATGGTGTCGGCCGCGCGGACGCCGGAGCCGACGGCGTAGTTCATGCCCTGGATCATCATCCCGTTGGAGAAGCAGAAGCCGGCGGCGTCGCCGACCAGCATCCAGCCGGGCCCCGAGCGCTCTTCGACGAAGTCGAGCCCGCCCTCTGGGATCAGGTGGGCGCCGTACTCGACGAGCTCGCCACCCTCCAGCAGCTTGTTGACGCTGGGGTGCAAGCGGAATTCCTCCATGAGGTCGTGGCTGACCTTCTTCTGGTTCCACAGCGAGTCCAGCCGGACGACCACGCCCAGCGAGATCGTGTCCTTGTTGGTGTACAGGAACCCGCCGGCCATGACGTCGCCCTCGGTCCAGCCACACACGTACTCGTGGGCCACACCGCTGTTCTCGTCGACCTGGAAGCGCTGATCGATGGTGTCTTCACCCAGACGGACGATCTCCTTGATGCCCAGGGCGGCGTGCTCGATGGGGATCTTGTCGTCGGTCTCCTCGCGCAGCCCCATGTCGATGGAGAGCCGCGAGTTGGCGCCGTCGGCGATGACGACCGCGTTGGCGCGCAGGGTCTCGCCGGCCTGCTCGATCCCGACGACCTTGCCGCCCTCCTCGACGACGTGCTCGACGTTGATGCCCTCGACGACCATACCGCCGGCCTCCTCGACCTTCTCGGCGAACCACTTGTCCGTCTTGGCTCGCAGGACGATCCAGCCCTTGTGCGGGGGCTCGGTCCAGGCCTCCTTCTCGAAGGAGATGCCGAAGTCCGCGTCCTCGGTCAGGAAGTGGACGCCCTTGCGGGTGACCGGTCGCTCCACCGGGCAGTCCTTGTACCAGTCGGGACCCAGGAGCTTGTCCATCTCGTGGCCCCAGATGACACCGCCCGAGAGGTTCTTGGCGCCGATGGGCTTGGCCCGGTCGACCAGCAGGACGCTGGCACCCTTGTCAGCCAAGCGGTACGCGCAGGCGTTGCCGGCCATGCCGGCGCCGACGACGATGGCGTCGAAGTCGTCCATCGTGACCCCGTATGATGCCCTCCCTTTTAGCCTCAACGTCTCGGCTACTACTCTGGGGAGTGGTCCAACGAGCCGTCGATGGCCCGGTCCAAGCCCCAGGTCGGTGTACTCGATGCC
>CAZBKU010000086.1:0-10828 GCA_964492585.1 uncultured Thermoplasmatales archaeon
GGGGAGACGTCAGCGTGGCCCATGGCGGCCACTACCTGCCGATCAACTTCACGTGGATCTGGGACCACCAGCAGCAGGATCTCCCGCCCGGGGACTACGACGTGACGGTGTCAGCCCAGAACTTCCAGGGCAGCGCGGCTTCAGCCTGCACGGCCAGCTTCTCGCTCGAGCCGGGTGAGGCCGAGGGCGAGGTGGTCCCCGGCGCCGTCGAGCCTGGCACCTGTGGGTTCCAGACCGTCAGCCAGGAGCGTCTGCAGGCGATCCAGCAGGGTGCCGCCGAGGAAGCCGGCGGATGATCGAGCTGGCCCCTGCCAGGGGTCTCCCGATTTCGAGGCAGCTACCATGCCCCTTTAATGAGGCCAGAGGGATCGCACGGTGGTCCATCTCATGCCTGATCCAGACCCCGCGGTGACCAAGAGGCCACCGGCAAGGTTTTTAAGCCTCGAGGCTCGCTACTCGGCCATGTTCACTCGAGGGGTACTCTTCCTCGCCGTGGCCTTGCTCCTGGTCCCGGCCACCGGCATGGCCCAGGGCGGCGGGGATCAAGCCACGGGGGCGACCGACGAGGTGACCTTCTACGGTCACGTCTTCGGGCATACCATCAGCGCACCCATGCCGTCGAACACCGAGGCACCGATCGGGGAGAACCTCTACGGGATCGGCAGCGGGGGCAACTGTGAATCGGCCACGCCGGCGTTCTCCGACTGCGAGGAGGCCGGGTTCAACCAGTTGGCGTTGTTCTCGACACCTGGGTTCGTCGACGTCACGGATCCTGCCGAGTGGAGCCAGGAGGGGACCTACTCCCTCTTGCACAACGAGCGGGGTCAGACCAAGGACATCCTGCTCGACACGAGCCAGAACATCGAGGCGAGCGTGTACGTCACCCTGGATTCCCACGGATGGATCGTCGGCTTCCTGAACAGCGATGGGACCAACTGCGTGGGGCCCCACCCCCCGGACGTCCCCTGCGTCTACCCCTCGTGGGGTTGGGACCCTGGCATCGCTGAGAACGTGGTCGTCGACGCCACCCTCTACAAGGCTAACCTTGGCGACCACGGCGCCAACGCCAGCGATGCACCGCCCATCGAGCAGACCCTCGACAGCGGCGACGCCGAGATCATCGCCAAGGGCCAGTGGGGACCCGACCAGGTCATCAACGGCCTGCCGGGATCGCCCAACGTTCAGGAGTTCAACATCGACCTGGGACCGCCCCAGGTGGACACGATCCCCCGCGAGGAGGACTTCTTCCTGGTCTACACGGTCTACCAGGAGGCCGGTGGTGAGAACTTCCAGATCGACAGCGACGTGCGCTGGTGGTCGGGTGAGTTCTTCCCGCCGACCTACACGCTCCCAGTAGAGAACGCGTTCGATGTCGAGCGCGTGGTCCCGAACTTCGCTCACGGCAAGATGGCGATCGTCGGCGTGATGAACACGCCGTGGGGCAGCTACGACATCGATCCCGATACCGTCGACCTGACGATCGAGGGGCCCAACGGGGAGGTCACCCCGGAACACATCTCCCAGTTCGGTGACTTCAGCGTGGCCCACGGGGGCCACTACCTGCCGATCAACATCACCTGGATCTGGGACTACCAGCAAGAGGGCCTATCTCCCGGGGACTACACGATCAGCCTGGAAGCCAGCAACCTCCAGGGATCAGCCTCGGGAGCCTGCGAGGCCAGTTTCACCCTCGAAAGAGGTAAGTCAAGCGAGCTCGTGCCGGGGCCCAGCCAGCAGGGCGCCTGCGGGCTACAATCGGCCTCCGACGCGTTCGTCGACGAGGTCACCCAAGAGGCAAGCCAGGAGGGAGGTTCATGAGCATGACACACACCGGACAGGACGTCTACCACAACCTTCAAGAGGGGACCGAGAGCACGAGGGGAGTGGTCTGACCATGTCCACCCGCTGGATCGCTATCGTATCGGCTCTCGCCCTGACCCTTGCTGTCATCCCCGGCGTCGGTGCCCAGGATGATGGAGCCACCGGTGAGACCGACCGCGTCACCTTCTACGGGCACGTGTTCGGTCACCGTTACGCCGAGCCCATGCCCTCCAACACGGAGGCCCCGATCGGCGAGAACAACTACGGCTTCGGCTCCTACCACTGGTGCACCGACCAGGCCGAGGCCATCGGCCTCCCGCCGACCACCGTGAACCAGAAGGGCTGCCGGGACTCGGGGGAGAACACCCTGGTGCTCTTCAGCACGCCCGGGTTCGTCGATGTCCAGGACCGCGCCCAGTGGCAGTCGGAGGGCACCTACTCCCTCCTACACAACGAGCGAGGTCAGACCAAGGACATCCAGCTGGACCCGAGCCAAACGATCGAAGCGAGCATCTTCTTGACCGTCGACTTCCACGGCTGGGCCGCCGGTGGCGGCGAGACCAGTTGCATCGGTGTCCACCCCGAGGATGTCCCCTGCGTCTACCCCTACTGGGGCTGGGACGTCGGCACACAGCCGAACTTCGTCGTCGAGGCCACCATGTACAAGGCCCAGCTCGGCGAGCATGGTGCCAACGCCAGCGATGCCCCGCCGGTGGGCCAAGCGATCGACTCCGGCGAGGCCGAGATCGTCGCCCAAGGACAGTGGGGTCCCGACCAGTCCACCGTCGGCATCCCCGGATCGCCGGCCGCCCAGCAGTTCACCATCGACATGGGCACCCCCCAGGTCGACACGATCCCCAAGGAAGAGGACTTCTTCATCGTCTACCGGTATTACTCGGACACCCCTGCCGGCAGCGTCGGCGTCCACACCTGGCGCTTGTGGAGCGGCGAGTTCTTCCCGCCGACCTACACGCTCCCAGTAGAGAACGCGTTCGATGTCGAGCGCGTGGTCCCGAACTTCGCTCACGGCAAGATGGCGATCGTCGGCGTGATGAACACGCCGTGGGGCAGCTACGACATCGATCCCGATACCGTCGACCTGACGATCGAGGGGCCCAACGGGGAGGTCACCCCGGAACACATCTCCCAGTTCGGTGACTTCAGCGTGGCCCACGGGGGCCACTACCTGCCGATCAACATCACCTGGATCTGGGACTACCAGCAGGAAGGGTTGCAGCCAGGTGACTACACGATCAGCCTGTCAGCCTCGAACTTCCAGAACTCCGCCGCTGGTGCGTGCCAGGCTACCTTCTCCCTGAAGTCAGGGGAGGCCGGCCGGCTCGTACCAGGCCAGGCAGACGAGGGCGTCTGCGGGCTGCAGTCGGCCTCTGACGATTTCGTCGAGCAAGTCACCGAAGGCGCAAGCGAGCAAGGAGGGAACTAACCATGAACGGTCTACGCATCGCCGTCCTGCTCATGGCAGCCATGGTCACCACGACCGGCTGTCTGGGTCTGTTCGGCGACGATGATGAGTCGGGCGATCAAGCGGGCGAGACGTCGCTGGAGGATGACCTCGGTGAGTCGGCTGCCCGCGATATCGAGCAGCGAACACAGAACCAGTTCCGCAACTACACGGTCGCGGGCCAGCAGGACCTAGCGTCCACGATCATGTGGCTCAACGGCACCGTCAGCGGTGGCGATGCTACGCTTTCCCAGGAGGACCGCAACGACCGGTCCGGGACCAACTACAACACGGAGTACATCACCCAGGACATCAGCGACCTCCTGCCCGACGGCCAGCCGGCCGTGATCAACCTGAAGATGTGGTACTTCGCCGGCCCCGGTCGCTCGGCGGACCTCGACATCTACGCCAACGTCCCCGGCACCCAGACCGATTGGGCCGGCGACGACTGCGACGAGTTCAGCTGGAAGGTCTGCGTCCAAGAGCTGACGCTGAGCACCGTCGGTTCCAGCGACGGACCCGCCGAGGTCGGCGTCCAGGCCGCCAACGAGCGAGCGCTCGTCGAGGACCTCGAGTACTTCTTCGAGGTCAAGGTCGACTACTTCCAGGACGTCGTGGGACCGTCGGTCCCCTACGCCGTCCCGGTCTCCGAGAACGCCACCGGCATCGTGATCACCAGCCAGAAGGCCGGCGGTGGCCAGCACATCCAGGCAGAGCTGGTCGTCATCGGTCCCGACGACGAGCTGGTCAGCCACGAGACCTACAACGACATCGCGATCCCCACCGAGTCCAAGTTGATCCCGGTCTCCCAACCGGGTGAGTACGTCGTCTACATCCAGGAGCTCGAAGGCGGGTTCCTGGGCCTTGAGTCGGACGTGCCCCTGCCGCCGGGTCAGCGCGAGGTCCGAGCCCTGGACAAGGTCGTGGAGTCCGTCCAGGACGGTTCAGCCCCAGCGCCCGGCAAGGGCCAGGAGTGCCCGGCCGACCTGGAGTGTGGCCCGAGCTCGTTCCAGGGGTCGGCCACGTTCAGCGCGGAAGGCACCTTCCCGCTGGAGGTCCTCGGCTGGATCGGCCAGCCGGAGGGCGAAGCTGCCAGCCAGCAAGCCTACCTCAACGCCGAGGTCCGCATCAGCTCCCAGAACGGTGAGGTCTTCTTCACCAACGAGTGGGTCAAGTACGAGGATGACCGAGGCACCATCGGCATGACCCGCGGCGAGTTGAACACGAACGCCACCTACGAGAACCTGGCCAAGGGCGAGTACACCGTCGATTTCGTCATCGATGGTACCGGCAACGTCGGTCACACGCTCGTGACGTACAGCAGGGGGTGACCTCCATGAGCACCACACAACGAACCCTGGCCGTCTTCGCCCTGACCGCAGCCCTTGCCTTGACCGGTTGCGTCGACAGCATCAACGGGGACGACGGCTTCCTGGGCAGCTCCAGCACCGACAGCGACGAGAACCTGGCCATCCACCTGACCGCCGAGAACGTGCCCGAGGACGCCGGCCACCTGGGCCTGGTCTTCAAGGACATCTTCGTCCACAACGCGGCCAACGCCAGCAGCGAAGGCTACTACGAGCTCACCGTCAAGACCGGTCACGCCGACCTGGTCGGGGGCAACGGCACCGCCAGCGCCCAGGTCGCCTCAGGGGAGAACATCCCCGCCGGCACGTACGACCAGATCCGGTTCCAGCTACGTGACGTGGACGCTGCCATCGCTGCCGAGGGCAACGCCTCGGCCCACGACCACGACCACGGGGAGGGCGAGGCCAACGATGACCACGACCATGGCGAGGCCTCGGGCGACGCCAAGGTCCAGGCCCCTATGGACATCCCGGTTAACCTCATCTTCGAGGTCACCGAGGACGACCTCACCGAGGTCGACATCGTGATCGACGTCGGCGCATCCCTGGAGGGAGACAGCTTCCAGCCGGTCATCACCCGGGCCGAGGTCACCGTCGACGGTGAGACCGAGACCATCGACGACGTCGAGGTGCTCACCCAAGAGGAGGCCGGTGAGATCAGCGCGGACGCTCCCGATACCGCACCACCGGTGGCTCGAACCTCCGTCTTCGGCCCCAACGGCAACCAGGATTACGAGACCGATTTCGAAGCCGAGGGCGGCGACTTCGTGAACGACTTCAACACGTCGTACGTGCTCGGGGAGTCGCTGAGGTTCTCCGGCTCGGACAGCGAGGCCGTCGAGACCGGTGCCACCATCGAGAGCTACGCCTGGGACTTCGGGGACGGCGAGAGCACCCAAGGGGCCACGGTCACCCACACGTACGCTGATCCCGGTGTGTTCGAGGTCACCCTGACCGTCACTGACAGCAACGGGGTCAGCGACGACCACTCCGTCAGGGTCGTCGTGGCGGGTTGGACGACCATGGCGCACGACACTAGTTTCGAGGAGGAGGGTGACTGGACCGTTTCCACAAGCCAGACCTCTTTGACGTCGTGGGGGAAGACCAGCGGCGGTTACGAGTCCGACACAGCTTGGTATGCCGGCCACCATGTCGGCGTCGAGGACCCGGGGTACACCCCTCTGGCGTCCACCACATTGACATCCCCGGAGATCGAAGTCCCGTCCGACTGGCTGCAAGCCGGGTTCACGTTCTACGTCCAGGGGAGCAGCGAGGCCGGCTTCGATGGGTTGACCGCCTCGTACACGATCGACGGTGAGGACGAGACCGAGCTCGGGTTCTTCTCAGGCTCCCAGGAGGACTGGAAGCGGGTCCACGAGATCAACGGTCTCGCTGATGTCCGTGGCGAGACGATCCAGTTCCACTTCACGTTCTCCTCGGACCTGGCGGTCCAGGAGGGCGAGGGGTGGTACGTGGATGCCGTCTCCATCGGTGGCTTGCCGTCTGACAGCTTCCAGAACGTGGAGCTGCTTGATGAGATCGCCCACGATGGCCACGACCACGAGCACTAGCCACAGGTGACGGCCTGACGGTCGCCGGCCTCACTTCTCTTTACTTTTATTCTCTCCACCTCCAGCGGAGAGGATATTCGTTGTTTGACTACTCTGAAAGAAAGCTGAAAGGAGTATGAGTCCCGTTCCCACCGGTGATATAATGAAAGTCATTCATCTCCTCACCGCCCTATCTCTGACCGCCGCGATGGGACTACCTGCGACTGCGTTTGCTAGTCATGAGGTGTGCTACCCGGACACAAATACCTGTCAGAAGACTCCTCCTCATTCCCCGCCATCTGACGTCGAGCAGTTCGTGAACGAAGTCGTCGACGAGACCATGGACGTAGCGCAGGTGATCGTCGATTTCATCTGGCCCATCTACAAGTCGATTGAAGAGCCCGTCCTTTGCTTCTTCTTCACGGCCCCAAGTGAATGGACATCTCAGTGCACGTGAGCCTGATCCGTTAGTCCCGGAGACATATTCGTGTTCACTGCCCAGACTTGATGCTCTCCAGGATCGGTTTTATCTTCCAGATCGGCGGGTACACCGAGGCCTGCTGTGACTACGTGACCGTCAAGGCCAGCTGGGATGGCGGCAGCGCCGATATCGGGCAGTTCAGCCCCGGCTCGTGGGTCGAGGTCAGGCAGAACGACACCCTGACGGAGGCCGCCGGCAACGAGGTGACGTTCACGTTCACCTCCGATCCGCTCATCCAGGAGGGTAACGGCATCCTCATGGACGACTTCGTCGTCGGCGGCATGCAGGTCGATCTGCAGAACCCCGAGCTCCTCGAGCAAGGTGGCGCCCACGACGGCCACGACCACGAGCACTAGCCACAGGTGACGGCCTCACGGCCGTCCCCCTGTCTTCCTCTCTTCTCCCATCTTCTCGATGCTCCAGCCGGTAGGCTGTCCAGGGCGGACATGCCAGCATGTAGCGCGATCGGATCGCCAACCCGTGGGCCACCTTCCGTCGTGCTCTACCCCTCAGAGCCGAAGGCTTCTTCGCGGCACCGTCTGCCTTACACGAACCCCTGACCACACCGTCCCCGTCCCCGCAACACCCAAACCCTCCAGGCCCATCCCTGCCCTGATGAGGCTGACCGCGTGCGCCCTGGCGCTCATGATGATCACCATCGGTTGCCTGGGCAGCCAGCTCGAGGAGGCCGACGATGCCACCAGTCCGGCAGCCGGTGTCGTCGATCGCCAGCTCACCCCCGACGACCAGAGCGCCAGCGAGGTCTCCATCGCCGCCGATCCCACCGATCCCGCTCACCTGGTCGCCGCGGCCAACAGCCAGGGCGGGTTCGGGGTCTACGTGCGCCAGGATGCCGGACGGACGTGGGAGGCTCACAGGTTCGAGCCCAGCGACGTCGGCGAGGGTCAGGCCTCTGGGTTCCAGGCGATCAGCGACCCCGTGGTGGCCTTCGGGCCGGATGGGACCGCCTACCTGGCCGGTCTTGCCTACCTGCCGACCTCGGCGGTGTTCGTGGCCGAGAACGCGGAAGGGGATGGGACCTGGGAGACGGTCCACATCGTCCACGAGAGCGACCCGGCCACGAGCTTCAACGACAAGGAGTGGCTGGCCGTCAACCCCGAGAGCGGGACGCTTGTGATGAGCTGGCAGAAGGAACCGGCCGTCGACCAGCTCCGCAGCGTCGAGGGTCTCACCGGCCTGGATGTGGACGTGGGCGACATCGTGGTCTCCCGCAGCACCGACGGCGGCGATAGCTGGACCGAGCCGGTCAAGGTCAGCCAGGGCATGCACAGCAACGGGACCCAGGTCGCCATCGGCCAGGACGGCGTCGTGCACGTGCTCTGGGTGGACTACGAGACCGACACCCTGGACCATGCCATGAGCACAGACGACGCCGAGACGTTCAGCGATCCCACGGCGGTGGCTGACGTGGACACGGTCCCGGCCTACGCCCGGTACAGCCGGATGCACACCCTGCCGGCCCTGGCGGTCTCGGCCGACGGGCAGGAGGTCTACGCGGTCTGGCACGACAACCGGACCGGCGATGCCGACGTGCGGGCCGTGGCCAGCTTCGACGGCGGGCAGACCTGGGAGGACAGTGTCCGGGTCACCGACGACGAGGCCGGCAACGGGGTGCTCCAGATCTACCCCTGAGCCACGGTCGACCCCGACGACCGGTTGCACGTGAGCTTCTACGACACGCGCCAGGATCCCGACCACCCTCGGCTTGGTTACTACCACACGTCCTCGGACCCCGGGACGCTCACCTTCGGCCCGGATCGGATCGTCTCCAACGGGACGTTCACGGCGTTCGACGAGCCCGGATGCGGGGACCAGGAGACCTGCCAGGAGGCCCGGTCCTTGGGGGATTACACCGGCATCGCGGCCTCCGAGGCCGGTGTGTTCCCGGTGTGGGCCGACGGTCGAGGGGACAGCTCTCGGATCCACGCCGCCCACCTGGCCCCGGCTGGGAACGCGGGGGTCTCACTGCGGCCAGCGGGCCCCTAGGCCGATGGGCTGACCTTTATATCCCTCATCGAAAGGATGCGTGATACGGATGGGTCTCCGATCCGATGCCCCGTAACGGGTGGGTCCCGATGCCGGTCAAAGAGCGCGTCCTCTTCCCGTACCTCGCAGCTGCCTGGGCGGCCACGCTGATCCTGGTCGTGACCATCCTCGTGGGCAACCAGCTCGGTGAGCGCGGCCTGCCCTTCCGGGTCGGCGGGGGCGTGATCGCGCTCTTGTCCGGCGCGCTGGTCTGGTTCGCGGTCAGCGAGCCGATCCGGCTGCGTCGGGCTGTGGAGGAGGCCACCCAGGCCCTGCACGCCAGCGAGCAACGATACAAGCACCTCTACGAGCACGCACCCCTGGCCTACTTCACCCTGGCTGACGATGGGACCGTGGCCCGAGCCAACCAGCGGGCCGCCGAGGTGCTCGATCGGCCGGTCGACGAGCTCGAGGGCCGACCCCTGGTCGAGCTCTTCGCCGACCATCCGGAGGGTCGGCCCAAGGCCGAGGAGATCTTGGACGACTTCCAGGCCAGTCGAGAGATCGAGGCCGACGAGGTCGCCATGACCAAGGGCGAGGACGGGATCCTCTGGGTCCAGCTCACCATGCGGGCCACCGGCGCCGCTGATGGGGACGGCGGGCCGTACCTCTCCATGGTGATGGACATCACCGACCGCAAGCGAGCAGAGGAACACCTCAACCACTACGCCGAGGAGCTCGAGCGCTCCAACCAGGACCTCGAGCAGTTCGCCTCCGTCGTCAGCCACGACCTCCAGGAACCCCTCCGGATGGTCAAGAGCTACGTCAGCCTGCTCGAGCGTCGTTGCAAGCAGGACCTAGACCAGGACGCCCAGGAGTTCATCGCCTTCGCCGTCGACGGCGTCGAACGTATGGAGGCCCTCATCCGCGACCTCTTGGCCTATTCGCGGGTGGGCACACAGGGCGGGGAGATGGAGCCGGTGGCCGTCGAAGACGTCCTTGCCGAGGCCCTGGCCGACCTGTCGATGAGCATCGAGGAGGCAGGGGCTTCGATCGAGCACGAGGATCTTCCCAAGGTCCGCGCGGACCCGGCACAACTCCGCCAGCTCCTCCAGAACCTCGTCGGCAACGCCGTCAAGTACCACGGCGAGCAGCCACCGGTCGTCGAGATCTCGGCCACGCCCATGGGTGACCGGTGGGAGCTGGCCGTCAGCGACAACGGGAAAGGCATCCCCGAGCAGGACCAGGAACGCATCTTCGAGATCTTCCAACGCGGGGATGCCGGTCGCAGCGAGGTGTCCGGCACCGGCATCGGCCTGGCCGTCTGCAGACGGATCGTGGAGCGCCACGGCGGCGAGATCACCGTGGACTCGGCTCCGGGCAAAGGGTCGACCTTCCGGTTCACCTTACCGGACGTGGACGCCGAGCTGCCTGATGATCGACCCATCGGGGCCCCGTCGGCGGGGGATCCCGCCTCCCAGGTCTGAGCCGCCCGTCGGGCCCTGGGACCTGCCCGGGCCGGTAGCTTCTTCCGGGTCGCTGGCTTTGCCCCGCCGATGACCATCGAGGAGCGCATCCAGGAGCTCGAAGCGCGCCGGAAGCGTGCCCTGGAGGGCGGGGGCCCCGAGCGCATCGACCGCCAGCACAAGGCCGGCAAACTCACAGCTCGCGAGCGCCTGGAGATCTTCCTCGACGAGGGCACGTTCCAGGAGATCGATCCCTTCGTCGAGCACACCTCCACCCGGTTCGGCATGGAGGACAAGAAGATCCCCGGCGACGGCGTCGTCACCGGCTGGGGGAAGGTCAACGGGCGACTGGTCTACGTGTTCGCCCAGGACTTCACCGTCTTCGGTGGAAGCCTCGGCGAGGCCCACGCGGAGAAGATCTGCAAGGTCATGGACCTGGCCGTCCAGAACGGTGCACCCGTGGTCGGCCTCAACGATTCTGGCGGGGCCCGCATCCAGGAGGGTGTCGACTCCCTGGGTGGGTACGCCGAGATCTTCTACCGGAACACCCAGGCCAGCGGGGTGGTCCCACAGATCAGCGTGGTCATGGGTCCGTGCGCCGGCGGGGCCGTCTACTCCCCGGCGATCACCGACTTCGTGGTCATGGTCGAGGAGACCAGCCACATGTTCATCACCGGGCCCGACGTCATCAAGAC
>CAZBKU010000087.1:0-10762 GCA_964492585.1 uncultured Thermoplasmatales archaeon
TCCCGGCCAGATCCTCTTCGAGACCGGCTCCGGTGACAACGAGCGCGCGGGTCCGCGTGGGACCGTGGACCTCTACGGTTGGGGTACAGCTGGAGAGCTCCGCTGGAAGGAGGGTTGGAACCCTGTCGTCTTCTTCATCCAGGACATGGATGGGGCCAAGGCCCAAGCTAGTGTGACGCCCGACCTAGAGCTGCAACTCGTCCAGCGCAACGCCAGTGGGATCACCGACCTCCACGAGATTGGTGACCGACAGCTTGAGGTCCGCAGCCTCGGTGGCGGGTTCTTCACTGCCGACGTTTTCATCCCTGAGGGCTTCAGCGAGGTTGAACTGCATGACCGGCCTGCCGACACGCAGAACTCTGTCTTCGGGAACTGGAGCCTGCGTATGTCGCTGAACGGTCAGAGCCAGGGCGGCGATGATCTTCGAGGAGAGGCGTACTGGGATCTCCAAGATCTCGGTCTGCAGGACATCCAGCCGAATGGTTTGGCGACAGCTGAGTCTAAGACCGATGACACCCGGACCAATACCCGCCAGGAGTTCATCCACAGCGACGTCCGGTTCCTCCCGTGGGAACCCACCGGAGATGACCCGTGGGTGACGGGCCCCGGCGGTCACACCTTCACCCTGTTCCTTTCCGAGGAACGTGTGGACACGCCTCGGACACAGACCATCGGTGGCCAGCAGCACGAGGATGTGGTCACGCACACCTACACGCCCTACGAGAGTGATCGTCACGTCCTCCGCGTCGAGACGACCGAACGTGGCGGCGGGTTCGGTGCCAGCCGCGAGACCCTCGAAGCCGTATCCCAGAACGGGTTCCCAGGCCGGTTCGAGGGCACGTTCCTGTTACCTGACGTCGGTGTCGAGGACTTCGACTGGTTCCTGCAGATGACGGTAGGCGCTGGTGAGCCCTATCAGACCCAGACGGCCTGGCAAGTCAAGGCCCGCGAGGAGCTGGAACCGGCCAGCGCAGGATTGCCGATGCCCTTGTGCCTACAGCCGCCGAGCGTCGTGAACGGAGGACTTCCCTCCCACCAGGCCGGTCACTTCGACCTTGAGGAAAGCTTCTCTGACCGGATCGTGATGGATACGCGAGCAGTACCGGGTCTGCTCCCGGACCGTGGCACCTTCGCCCTGACACCGTTCACGACCAACGGGGAAGGCATCCGCCACGATGTGCAGGAGACGTTCAAGGTCCGAGGGAAGGGCTTGCTCTCGATCCAATCGTCGGAGCTCCCGACCGAGGCCGAGGCCGGGGTCCCGATGCCGCTCTTCGTCACGGTCTCGAACGTCCAGGCCGTCGAACAGATCCGGGCCACGCTGGAGAAGGGGGACACCACGCTCAGCACACAACTGACTGACCCTGAGGCCGACCGGACCTACGAGGGTTCGATCGCGGCCGACGAACTCGGCACGTGGACCCTCGAGATCGTGGCTGAGGACGTCACCGAGGGCGTGACCGTGATCAGCCAGCAGGTCGAGGTCGTCGAGAACGCCCCGCCACGCATCCAGGTCAACCGGCCCGCGTCCTTCGACGGCCTCCGGGCCATGCAGTCCGGTGCGACCGTCGAGGCGCAGATCACGAACAGCATCATCGCCGCCGAGCACATCACCCTGCTTGAGAAGACCGGCGGCGATGGTGGCGGTGTCTCTGGCTCGCCGCTGGCCGAGAGCGACGGTGTGAACATCACCGGCATCCAGGACACCGTGGCGCCAGGATCCTTCAGCCTGACGGTCAACATGACCGGCGCGCTGGAGGACACCGACCACGACCCCCTGGACATCCACGCGTGGCTGAACGTGACCGACGACGCCGGCGATCAGGTCGACACGTTCGACGACGACCTGGACGAGGACGGGAACTTCACCGGATCGATCTCCCTGGACTCGGCCGGCACCTACACCCTGCGCGTGGTCGGGAACAACACGACGGCTGCCGAGGAGGTCGTCAACACGACCTTCACGGTCACCGTCCAGGAGACCAACGGCGACTTCAGCGAGGTCGCCACCGACGACTACGACGTCGAGTGCGAGACCACGACGTGCGCCGTCCGCTATGCCCCCAGCGGGCTCGAGGGCGGCCAGACGTTGACGCTCCGCTACGACGTCGTCGTCACCGACGACGACCAGGCCACCAACGACACGGTCATCGTCATCGACAACCTGGACCCGAGTCCGGACATCAGCATCGGCTCGCCCAGCTCGGGCACCACCGTCTCCCCGAGCACGCTCGTCGAGGTCTCGGCCGGGGACAACACCCTGGTCGACCAACTCGTGGTGAGTGGCGTGGCCGACGGCACAGAGCTCGGCTCGACCACGGTCTCCGGTGAGGACGGCGAGGTCTCCGTCCGCGAGCTGGGTCTGACCGAGGACGGCGAGGCCACGATCCGCCTGACCGCCACCGACATCGCCGGCAACAACGCGACCGAGACCCAGACGGTCACGGTGGACAGCACCGGGCCGGACCTCTCCGATGTGACGACCGGTCGCTCCAACGGCGACCTGGTCGTCCGCGTGACCGCCGAGGACTCGGCGGGCATCGGCGACGTGACGCTGTTCTTCCAGCGTCCGGGGGGGAACTCGTTCACCACCTCCGTGATGCAGGTCGGTGACAGCGGTGACCGGTACGCCACAACGGTCACCGACGTCGGGGACACCGGGACCTTCCGGTACTACATCGAGGCCACCGACGCCCTGGACAACCAGGAGTCGTTGGCCAGCCGGAACAACCCCCAGACCGTCGAGCTGGGCGACGTGCCCGTCGACACGAACACCGCACCCGAGGTGACCATCACCTCGCCCGGCAGCGGCGACCGGGTCTCCGGGGAGATCACCGTCTCCTGGGAGGTCAGCGACGCCGAGGGCGACAGCGTGAGCATCTCGGGCGTCCAGGCAAGCCCCGCCGTGGGTGATGCGATCAGCCTGACCGCCTCCGAGGGTCAGGCCGTGCTGGACACGATCCAGTTGCCCGAGGGCGCACTGACGATCTCGGTCGACGCCAGCGACGGCCGTGCCACCGGCAGCGACTCGGTCCAGGTCATCGTCGACAACCTGGCACCGGCGCCGGCGTGCGAGGCCGATGTGCAGGCTGAAGCCGGTCAGGACTTCGAGGTGTGCTTCGAGCTGGAGACCGAGAGCACGGTCACCCAGGTCGAGCTACAGTACATGCGCAACGGGGAGGTCGTGGTGTCCAAGGTCCTGGACCCGTCCGAGGACGGCCAGTACCGGACCACGGTCACCTTCCCGGACCCCGGCACGTACACGCCCAAGGTCATCAAGACCCACGAGGACGGGACGACCGAGGAGACGACCTTCGAGACGCAGTCGGTGCGTGAGGTGCTCAGCGACAACCCGATCGCCCGCTTCATCGGCATGATCGTGCTGGCCGTCGCGGTCCTCGGGGTGGCCGGCTACGCGGCCTTCGGGAGGTGGAACTGATGGCAGACGGTTACGGACAACAGGACCGTGGGTTCGACCCTGACGTGCGCGAGTGGTCGCCCGAGCTTCGACGCCGGGCCAGCATCGGGATCTTCGCCATGACCGCGGTCCTGGCGATCCTGGGGACGATCTTCTACTTCGCCGCGCCGAGCACCGCGGGCTGGGTCCTGATCGTGGCCATCGTCCTCCTGGCGATCCTTCTGCTGGCCGAGGTGGCCATCGTGGCCACCGGCATCGCCACCGAGGACAACACCGGTCCGATGTGGTTGCGCGCCAGCACGGCCCAAGCGGCCACCGCTGGCCAGGCCGCACCTCCATCGGGTTACGACGATGCGGCCGCCCAGGCCACGGAGATCGACCTGCGCTGTCCCCAGTGCCAGGAGCTCTTCACGGTCCAAGACACGGGCGAGCGCCCCCTGGAGATAGACTGCCCCCACTGCGGGGCCCACGGCCAGGTGGACCTGCCCGAGGCTGACGACCACGATCACGAGCATGCCCACCACGAGCACGCCCACGAGGACCCCGGTGCCCAGACCCAGGCAGGTGGCGGGCTGGCCGACGAGCCCCTGCCCGGCCTCGACGAGGACGAGGAGGACGCCGGCGCCGACGCGGACCTCCCGACCCTCAGCCTCAAGTGCCCGGCGTGCGACACGCGGTTCGAGGTCGAGGACGACGGCGACCGCCCGCTCAAGACGACGTGCCCCGGCTGTGGCAAGTCCGGCAAGCTGAAGTGACCGGATCAGGCACCGGAGACCAAGAGATCCCGAGGCTCTGAGAGCCCACAGAGGCGACGGGTGGTCCACACCCCCTCTCTGTGGGCTCTCACCAGCCTCTCCGTCTCGGTGGCTGGGGGCTGGCCGAGCCATACCGCATCGCTCTTACCTTCCACCTGTTCTCTTGTGGGCTAGGCAGCGCCATGCGACGCACCAAGATCCTGGCCACCCTCGGGCCGGCCTCCAGCGAGTACGACGTCATCGAGAGCATGGTCCGGGCCGGCCTGGACGGGGCCCGTCTGAACTTCAGCCACGGCACCTACGAGGACCACGCCGAGCTGGCCGACAAGGTCCGCGAGGCCGCCGAGGAGGTCGGCCGCCCGGTCTCCCTGGTCCAGGACCTCCAAGGGCCCAAGATCCGGGTCCGGGAGGTCGAGGACGGCGAGGTCCAGCTCGCCGAGGGCAGCCAGGTCCGCGTGGATGCCGCCGAGGCCACCGGCGATACCGGCTACCTGCCCGTCGACGATCCGCGGGTGGTCGAGGGGGTCGAGGTCGGCAGCCAGGTCCTCCTCGGCGACGGTGAGGTCGCCCTGGAGGTCACCGAGGTGGAAGACGACGCGTTCACCGCTCGCGTGGCCCAGGGCGGGCGTGTACGAAGCGGGGCCGGGATCACGCCCCGGGGCATGTCCTTGCCCGGCGGGCTCACCGAGAAGGACCAGGAGGACCTGCTCTTCGGGCGCAAGCTCGGCATCGATTACATCGCCATCTCGTACGTGTCCACCGCGGCCGACGTGGCCGACGCCAAGGAGCTGTTGGCCGCCAAGGGCGAGTCCACGCCGGTCGTCGCCAAGATCGAACGCCAGCAGGCCCTGGACAACATCGAGGCCATCGTCGATGCCAGCGACGGCATCCTGGTGGCCAGGGGGGACCTGGGCATCGCTCTCCCGCCCGAGGGCGTGCCCGTGGCCCAGAAACGGTTGCTGCGGTTGTGCAACCGGCGAGGCGTGCTCTCGATCACGGCCACCCAGATGCTCGAGTCCATGGTCGAGAGCTCGCGCCCGACCCGGGCCGAGGCCAGCGACGTATCCAACGCCATCCTGGATGGGAGCCACGTGGTCATGCTCTCCGGTGAGACGGCCATCGGGGTCGATCCGGCTCGGGCCGTGGGCACCATGTCGCGCATCGCCGGGGAGACCGAGCGGGCGATCGTCACCGGCCAGATGGAGGACACCTGGCAACAGGGCGAACCCGACGGTTCCCGGTCGGACGCGGTGGCCCACGCGGCGGCCAACCTGGCCAACGAGCTTGGCGTCGAGGCCATCGTCACCTTCACCCACTCCGGCTCGACGGCCCTGCGCGTGGCCAAGTACCGGCCCACGGCGCCGATCATCGGGACCACGCCCCAGGAGACCACGTGCAACCGGCTGGGTCTGGTCTGGGGCGTCCAACCGTTCCTGGCGCCGGACGCCTCGACCATCGACGAACTGGTGTGGATCGCCGAGGATGCGGCCAAGGCCGCCGGCGGCGTCGAGCCGGGCGACCAGATCGTGCTGACCGCCGGGGAGATCGGGGTCCCGGGCACCACCAACCTGGTCCGCGTGGCCACCGTCCGATGAACGCTCAACAGCTGTTCAGGGCCCTGCTCGCCAGGGGAGAGTTTAAAAAGGAGCACGGGTGGGAGGGGCAACCGATCGGCTTCTGTTCCGAAAGTGGCTTGACCCCCTAGACACTTCCTCCCACGGGGTGTCGGCTTTGGGCATGCTCTACGTCCGGTGCAAGGCGTGCGACGAGGAGTTCCGGACAGGGATCTCCATCGGGTTCGCCGGCCGGCCCGTGCTCGGTGTCCACTCCTACACGTGTCCCGATTGTGGTCACGAGGCTGAGTACCAAGGGGACGACTACTTCGAGGAACCGGCTGGCGAGACCGTCAGCAACCGCTGACCCGCGTCATGGCTTGGTCCACTCGAACGTCACGGCGCCTGCCTGGCTCCAGAGGATCGGCCGTTTGTTGACGCTGTGCGCCAGGCGAAGGAAGCGAGCCAGCTCCTGGTAGGTCCAGGTGGCCCCATCGGCCAACGCATGGACCAGGAACGGCGCGTGGGCCTGGCCCAGCGGGGCCTTGTAGACCCGGAAGTGGACCCCGTACTTCAGCGCCGTCTTCGGGATCAGACCTCTCTCCCGCAGCCACGCGTAGGCAGCGAGCACGCGCTGGGCCTCGGGGTTGGCCCGGCTGGCGCGCTCCAGCACGGCCTGTGTGCCCACGGTCTCCCCCTCGGCGTCGACCAGGTCCATGCCGTGCTGGGCCAGGTGGTAGGTCTCCCAGAGCGACAGGAACGTCTCGTGGCCGACCGTGTTGCCGTACCCGGCCTCGGCCAGGCCCGGGCCCTCGAAGAGGATCGCCCGGTCGTCGAGCAGGCGCGCGCTGGCCTGGTCGGCCGCCTGGGGCGCCGGGTCGGCCACGTCCCCGCCGAGGTGGGCCTCGTCGACCTCGTAGTGGGTCACATCGCTCTCCTCGTCGACGATGCTCAGCAGGACCTGGCGGCCCAGGCTGACGCCTTCCTGGACCAGGTCGAGCAGGTCGGTGGGTGTGGTCTGCCCGGTCTCCGGGACGGCCTCGATGAGCATGCTGGCTGTCTGCCGGTCCGGGTGGGTGCCGCGCTCGTAGCCATCGAACCGGCCGTCGTCCCGGTGGCGCAGGGTGACCGAGGTGGTCCGGAAGGCCCGGTAGGCCAGGTAGTCGGTCTCGAAGCCGGGGGCGCTTCTGGCCCGGTAGGCGATCAGATCCCGGACCGCCATGGGCGACCCGCTGCCCGGCCAGGTCACCTCCAGGCGTTCGTCCTCGACCAGGTAGGCAGCCTCCAGAAGGTCCAGGTGCAGGTCTCCCTGGGACCAACGCCCGAAGGCGCCACGGTCGTAGAGCCGGCTGGCCTCGGCGTGATCGGGGACGACCACGGTGTCCTCTGCCAGCTCGCCGTGGGCCGTGGGCATCCCAACCTACCCCTTGACGTGGTCGACGATGCCTTGGAACAGGGCCATGCCGTCGCCCGGCGCCGAGGGATCGCGGCCCCGGGTCCAGTCCGGGTGCTGCCAGCCGAACAGGGAGCGCTCGGGGTGGGGCATCAGGCCCAGCACGGTCCCGGTGGGATCGGTGATCCCGGCCACGTCGCCCGGCGAGCCGTTCGGGTTCCACGGGTACCCGGGTGCAGCACCCTCGGGGGAGGCGTACCGGAAGGCGACCTGGCCCTTCTCGGCCAAGGCCTCGACGTCGGCGACCGGTGCGGGGATCAAGCGGCCCTCGGCGTGGGCAGACGGGTACATGAGCCTCTGGCCCTCGTCGTGGCCGTCCAGGAAGGGGCACACGCAGCCCTCGTCCACGCTCAAGAGCGTCGGACGGCACTCGTAGTGATCGGACTCGTTGAGGGTCAACACCGCCTCGGGCGTCTCGGTGCGCGGGGCCTCCAGGCTCGGGAGCAGGCCGGCCTCGACGAGGACCTGGAACCCGTTGCAGATGCCGACGATGGGTTTGCCCTCCTCGTGGAAGTGGTCCAGGGCCTCACCGGCCGAGGTCACCAGGCGCTTGGCGAAGATCGCCCCGGCCCGGATGTAGTCGCCGGCCGAGAACCCGCCGGGGATCGCCAGGATGTCGTAACCCGCCAGGTCGACGTGCTGGCGCTTGGAGACCCGGTCGGGGTCCAACTGGTTGAGGTGGACCATGTCCGGGTCGGCCCCGGCCAGGCTGAAGGCCCGGGCGATGTCCTGCTCGCAGTTGGTGCCCTCCATGCGGAGGACGGCGACCTTGGGATCGCTCACCGCTGGTCACCTCCGAAGTACCGGGCCAGGCCGTCGTGCCAGGCCTTGCGGGCCGCTGACACGGGCAGGTCGACCAGGGTCTTGTCCCCGTGGCGGAGCACGAGGCTCTCCTGGCCGCTGGTCCCCAGCCGCGTGGCCGGGACACCGGCGTCCTCGAGGCGGGCGACCAGGGCCTCGGCGTCGTCGGTCTCCAGGACCCAGCGCGTGTTGGACTCGCTGAACAGGGCCACCTCGGCCTGGTCGTGGACCTCGGTGAGGTCGACGTCCAGCCCGGTGTGGGCGGCCAGGCCCATCTCGACCAGGCAGGCGGCCAGGCCGCCCTCGCTGGGGTCGTGGGCGGCGGTGACCAGGCCCGCCTCGATGGCGGTGATCACCGCCTCGCTGGCCTGGGCCAGGGCCTCCAGGTCGACGTCGGGGACCTGGCCGTTGGCGTCCTGGAGGCGCGCGTACACGCTGCCGCCGAACTCGGGCCGGGTCTGGCCGACGAGCACGAGATCGCCGCCCTTGAGGTCGCTGGTGACGACCTCGCGGACGTCGGCCAGCTTGCCGACCCCGAAGAGGGTGGGCGTGGCGGGCACAGCACCCGAGTGGCTCTCGTTGTAGAGGCTGACGTTGCCGGAGACGAAGGGGACCTCCAGGGCCTTGGCGGCCTCGCCCAGCGCCCGGGCGGATTCCTCGAGCAGCCACATGCCGGTGGGCTTCTCCGGGTTGGGGAAGTTCAGGCAATCGGCTACCGCGTCCAGCCGGGCACCGACGCAGGCCAGGTCGCGCACGATCTCGTCCATGGCGCCCAGGGAGCCCTTGTAGGGGTCGAGGTCCGTGTGGGCTGGGTTGAGACCGGTGGCCATGGCCAGGCCCTGCCAGCTGTCGTCCAGGGGCTTGATGACGGTGGCATCGGCGTGGCCGTCGGCGTTGAGCTCGCCGATCCACGGCGGGACGACCGTGCTGGCCCGCACGGTGTGATCGTACTGGCGCAACAGCGGGGCCCGGCAGGCCACGTTGGGATCCTCGAGGACCTGGATCAAGGCCTTGTCCCAGGCCTCCGGGGCGCTGGGCGCCGGTTCGACGTTGGCAGGTTCGCGGGGCTGGCTGGGACGCTGGAGCTCGGGGCCCTCGTAGACGAACACCGGGTCCAGGTCGAAGATGACCTGGCCCTTCCAGCGGGCCTGGATGTTGGTCTCTTCGGTGGCCTCCCCCAGGGTCACGATGGGCACGTCCCACAGGTCGAAGAGCTCCCGGACGGTCTCCTCGTCCTCGGGGGCCACGCTGAGCATCATGCGCTCCTGGGATTCGCTGACCCAGATCTCCCAGGGGGTCATGCCCTTGGCCTTGGTGTGGACCTCGGAGAGCTCGATGTCGGCGCCCACACCGGCGGCCTCGCACATCTCGCCGACCGCACACGAGAGCCCGCCGCCGCCCAGGTCCTTCATGCCGCGGACCAGGCCGGCCTCGATGGCCTCCAGGCACGCGTGGATCAGGGGTTCCTTGGTGATCGGATCGCCCAGCTGGACGGCCGGGACGTCCTTGTGGGACTCCTCGGAGAGGTCCTTGCTGGCGAACGTGACACCGTGGATGCCGTCGCGACCGGTGCGGCCGCCGGCCAGCATCCAGACCGAGCCCGGCGGGCCCGAGCGGGAGCGGGTGATGTGCTCCTTCTTGCCCACCCCCAGGCAGGCCACGTTGACCAGGCAGTTGGTCGTGTAGTTCGGATGGAAGTGGATGCTGCCGGAGAGGTTCGGGATGCCGACCCGGTTGCCGTAGTCCCGGATGCCGGCGGTGACCCCGTTGGTCAGGTAGACCGGGTGCCGGGTGCCCTTGGGCAGGTCCTCGTGGTCCAGGTCCGGGGGGCCGAAGAAGAGCATGTCGGCCAGGGCCATGGGCTGGCTGCCCATGCACGTGATGTCGCGCAGGATGCCGCCCACCCCCGTCGCCGCGCCGCCGTAGGGTTCGATGGCGCTGGGGTGGTTGTGGCTCTCGATCCGCACGGCGTAGACGTGGTCCTCGTCGAGCTCGACGATGCCGGCGTCCTCCCGGTAGAGGACCTTGTCCTCCCGGATGCCGAAGACGTGCTCGCGGAGCACAGGCTTGCTGGTCTTGTAACAGCAGTGCTCGCTCCAGCCCTGGGCCAGGGCCTCGATCTCGATGTCGGTCGGGTTGCGGCCAAGGTCCTCGAAGCGATCCTTGATGGCCGCCAGCTCCTCGGCCGAGAACCCCCAGCCGATCTCGTCGCTAAGCTCGAGGATCTCCTTGAGGGGCGCGCCGAGCAGGTCCACCTGCAGGACCTCGCCCTCGTCGAAGGCCTCGGTCTCGACAGGGGTCAGGTGCTCGGAGCCCTGGGTCACGCGGGGGTCACCTCGACCGAGTAGTCGTTGACCACGGGGTTGGCCAGGAGCTTGTCGCACATCTCCTGGACCCGCTCTTCGGCCGTGGCTTCGTCGTCGACGTCGACCTCGATCTCGAAGACCTTGGCGGCTCGGACCTGGGCCACCTCGTCGAAGCCGAGAAGCCCGAGGGTCTTCCTGGTGTTCTCCCCCTCGGGGTCTGCCACGCCCTCTTTGAAACCGACCCGGACCTCGGCACGGTACATGGTGTTCACCCCGCCCATCAGGGGGGATTATAAAAACCGTTTGGGGGTGGGTGCCAGTGGAAGCTAGCCGGTCTCGTCGGTGGCGTGCGGCGGTAGGTTCGCTACCCTCTCCCGGTCATCTTCTTAGCCGCCGGGCGCCTTCTGCCGCCCATGGCAGAAGGACTAAGGCCCGACACGACTAACGAGGACACGATGGACGATCGCACCCGGGAC
>CAZBKU010000088.1:0-4483 GCA_964492585.1 uncultured Thermoplasmatales archaeon
GGCCGACACGTTGTTCAACGCCATCAGCAGCCTGATCACCGCCGACCTGGGGACCCTGGTCGAGGCCCCGGACGACCGGATGCTCACCCGAGCAGCACGGGGCGTGACCCTGGCCGTGGCCGCCGGTGCCATCTTCATCGGTGCCCAAGGGTACAGCGTGCTCCAGCTGTTCCTGGTGGCCGACCTCTTGGCCGCCGCCACGTTCCTGCCGATGCTGCACGGGTTGTGGTCCACCAGGGCCAACCAAGCCGGCGCCCTGGCCGGCAGCGTGGTCGGCCTGCTCGGGGGCCTCGTGTTCTTCCCGACGCTACGGGGTGCTGTCAGCCAGATCCCGTGGCTCGGGGCCCGGCTGCCTGAGGCCTCGTTCCTCTACGCCTTCCTGATCGCCGCCGTCGGCTCGGCGCTGGTCGCCTGGCTGATCGGCCGGCTCTCGAGCACGCGCTACGACCTGGACCGCTTGGGCGAAGAGATCGGCCGCTTGGACCAGGAGCCCCCTCCCACGGGACCCTCGCCCAAGGAGGGCAAGGCGCCTGCCGGAGGTGAAGCCCCGTGACCGTGGGCCCGACGACCCTGGCGGTCATCGTCTGGGGTTCGGTCCTGCTGGTCGCCCTGCTCTTCGCCTACCTGGTAGCCCTGGTCGTCCAGGAGATCCGTGACCGCCGGGCCTCAGAGCCCCGAGGGTAGCTCGGGCAAGGGCTTGCCCATGGAGAGGTACTCCTTGCACTGCTGAGCGTGCTGCTCCAGAGTGTTGACCTTCCAGCTGTCCTGGGCCCCAGAGAGGAGCTTGACCACGCGGTCGAGTTTGGCCACGGCCGCCTTGGTCTGACCCACGTCGGCCTCCAGGTAGGCCTGGGCCAGGGCGATGAAGGCACCGGCCACCGGCTCCTGGGCCTCCTGCCAGGCCTCGACGAGCGACGGTTCCTGGGCGGCAGCCTGGTAACGCCCGGCCTCGAAGGCCTCCAGGTACTCCACGCTAGGGATCGACATCACAGGCTCGAACGGGCCCCTGGCCGAAAAGGGCAACGCTGGAGCCGACCCGGCCACGAAGACGCGAACGGTCCCGAGGGCCTCGACGGGAGCCAGGGCACCCCAGCGGTGTGGCACCCCCCTCGATCGGCGGCCCCTGGCGTGTCTTGCTACCCTTGGCGGCCACGACGGTGTCACCACCGATGTTAAGACCTGGCGTGCCCCTGGGCCGCCATGGCGGCACCGGGGTTCGAGACGGGGATCCTCACCGATGTGTTCCTGCCCTTGTCCCTTGCGATCATCATGTTCGGGATGGGGCTGTCCCTGAAGGTCTCGGACTTCAAGCGCCTTCTCAGCATGCCACGGGCCGTCGGCGCGGGGCTCTTCGGCCAGATCGTGCTCCTGCCGCTGGCCGCCATGGCCGTGACCGCGGCGTTCATCCTCTGGTTCGGGCTCTCCCTCGAGCTGGCCCTGGGCCTGTTGCTCCTGTCCGCGGTCCCCGGAGGGGCCACCAGCAACCTCTTGACCTTCCTGGGCAAGGGCGACCATGCCCTGTCGGTCACCCTGACGAGCATCGTGAGCCTGGGCGCGGTCCTGCTGACCCCAGGCGTGCTGTTCGCGACGACCTCCCTCCTGTTCGGTGATGCCACCATGATCGAGGTGAGCTTCGCCGAGATGGCCACGCTGGTGCTGGCCATCGTCGCCATCCCCGTGGCCTTGGGCATGGCCGCCAACGCCCGCTGGCCCGGCCTGCACGCCAAGGTCGACAAGCCGTTGCGGATCACAGGCGCGCTCATCCTGGCCGGCTTGATCGGGCTGATCATCTACCAGAACCGGGCCGACTTCTGGACCCAGGCCTCCCTGACCGTCCCAGCAGCCCTGGCCCTGAACGTGGTCGCGTTTGCCGTGGGCCTCTGGGTCGGGATCGAGGCCCGGCTGCCCGAGGACCAACGGCGCTGCCTGGCCTTCGAGGTCGGCTTCCAGAACGGGACCCTGGGCATCGTCTTGGCCGTCAGCCAGCTGGGCAGCGCGCAGGCCGCGCTGATGCCGGCGTTCTACGGTCTGGTGATGTTCTTCACCGGGGGCGCCCTGGCGTGGTTCTGGGCCAGGACCGAGCCCGATGATCAACTGGTGGACGTCGAGATCAGCATCCGGGAGATCGTGGGAGAACCCGATCCCGAGGGCCCCCGGGTGAGCTAGGCCTCACCGGTCGACCAGGCCTTGGAGGGTCTGGCTGGCCTTGGCCCAGTCGTGTTCTGCCAACTGGAGCAAGGCCTGTTGGTAGGTAGCCGTCCCGTTGAGCTCTGCATCGATGGCGGTCTGGAGGAGCACGCCAGCCCGGTTGCGTTGCAGGTTGGTCTGGTCGATCTCCCCGAACCGCCAGGTCCTGTCCTCGGTCTGGTAGCTCATGGCCGTCAGCGTGCTGGAGAACGTCCAGATCGCTCCCTGGTCGTCGGCCGGATCCGTGGTCGTGATGTCGTGGGGATGTCGCAAGCCCAACAGGTGCCCGGTCTCGTGGGCGACCAGCATGTCGACCATCCGGTAGCTCGACCTGGAGCTCTCCCGGTCGTTGATCTCCCCGGAGGCCGGCCCGGTGTAACTCTCCTGGAACCGCTCAAGACCGGCGGTCACCGAGAAGCTGACCCGGTAGCCATCGGTGCGGTCCATCATGGCGATGCCCCCATCCCCTTGCTGGTTGGCATCCCCGAAGAGGTGGAAGCTGACCACGGCCTCGCACCCGTCGTGGGCGACCCAGTGGTCCTCCCAGTGGCGGATCATCCACTCGCGGACGAGCTCCCCGCTCTCGGTCTCGGCGATGGCGTCCAGCTCGGGGTCGTCGGCCGGCAGGGAGAGGACCGTGGTGTCCAGGTGGAGGGCCATGGGCGCCACGGTCGTCGAGAGGGCTTGCTCCAAGAGAGGCTCGTTGAGGAGGTCCTCGGCGCTGGGGTTTGCTGGTGAGGCTTGGCTGGTGGCCGTCTCCTGGATGCCCAGGATCATGGTGATAGCGTAGCAGGGCTTGTCGGCCACCGGGTAGAGCGGTCCTTGGAGCAGCCGGTACTGGATCGCGGCATCGATGGCGCCCTCCAGGGCGTCGACCGTGGCCGTCCCGGTGGCCGGCAAGGCCCGGTCCCAAGCCTCGCCGACCTGGATCTCGCAGGTCGGTTGCACGTCGGTCCCCTCCACACAAACCAGGCCCGTCCCGTTGGCCACCCACGGGTCGGAGAACGCCGAGACGTCCAACGCCAGGATCGGCTGCTGGCCGCCGAAGGCTCTGACGGGCTCAAGGTACCCGTTGGTGTAGCTGTAGCGGTAGGCGTGCTTGCCCTCCTGGCCGGTGTGGATCAGGACCAGGGTAGGCGTGTCCGGGTCGACCGGGACACCGTGGTCGCGAAGCTGGTCGGCCAACCAGCGCTCGGCAGCACCGGCGTCGTAGATCGTGCCCTCGGTGCCGTCGACCTCGTTGGCATCCAGGTGCTGGCGGTACGCGTCGGCCAGATCGTCGCCCAGGTGGTGGACCCGCGGAACGGCCACCGGCAGGACCGGGTTCTCGGTGAAGCTCGGGACCGGGAACGCGGTGACCTCGGTCCCCTGGCCATGGAGCAGGCGGGGGCTGTCGTAGGCCTGGTGGTCCACCGGAGTCTTCTCGAGCCGGTCGGCCACCGCCTGGCTGGTCGACTCGGGGAAGCCCACCATGGCGATGGGGACCGGGACCTCGATCCGCAACCGGCCATCGTCGGTGATGTCCAGGATGGCCAGGGGGTCCTCTGGGACGGTCTCCGTCGTGTTCTCGACGCTCCCCTGGGTCTCGTTGGCCGTCTGGTCCCCGGTCTCCTCGGGCCCTTGGCCGGCGGGGTCCGCCTCGACAGGTTCGTCGGGGGTCCGATCGTCGGCGGCCTGCGGGTCGAGCTCCTCGCCGGTCTGGCCGATGCAGCCGGTGAACGCAGCCCCGAGCAGCAGGCTTGCCAAGATCGCCTCCCTGAACATGGTCGTACCTCTGGTTCAGCGAGGGAGCGGTGGCGCCTATAAACGCTCTGGACCTATCGTTGAACGGTGCCGGCCAGCCCCCGGATCAGGGTCGGCCCACGGTCACTTGGGGTGCTCGGTGCCCCACTTATCCAACGCCTGGCGTACCGGTTTGCTCTCCTGGGCAACGTCCTCGACACGACGATCGTCGAGCCAGCCGTCGATCACGTCCCGCAGGGCGCGAGCACCGGCCTGGGAGCCATCGGGATGCCCGTGGATACCGCCCCCGAGCTGGATGCAGCAATCGGCCCCCACGATGTCCAACACGTCGGGCACGATGCCTGGATGCAAGCCACCGGACGGCACCGGGAAGACCGGAGCCACCTGGCCCCAGTCCTGCTCAAGGAGCACGCCGTCGCGGGCCTGGACGTGACCCTCGCGCAGCGTGTCGTTGCTGGCGGTCACCTCGCTGCGCGGGGAGACCAGCTTCCCGATCACGGTGCCGGTGTGCAACTGGTCCACGCCTACGCACCGCAGCAGCTTGGCCAGGCAC
>CAZBKU010000088.1:4493-10761 GCA_964492585.1 uncultured Thermoplasmatales archaeon
CATGGCCATCCCGTGGGTCTCGTCCTTGGTGAACATGGCGTGCATGGCGCGGTGGGCGTGGATGGCCAGGTCGAGATCCTCGAAGGCCTCACGCAGGGTCTGCAGGCCCGCCCACCCCGTGGTGACCACGTCGACCATGGCGTACTCCCAGCCGTTATCCGAGAGCAGCTCGGCGCGCCGGATCGCCTCGTCGGTCTCGGCGGTCACGTTGATCAGCGCGGACTTCTCCTCGCCGGTCTCAGCCTCGGCCTTGTCCCGCATCCGGGTCAACCGCTCGACACGGTCCTCGAACCGGTTGAAGGACTGGTCGGTGAGGTTCTCGTCGTCCTTGACCAGGTCGACCCCACCGATCCAGGCCTCGTAGCCGATCTTGGCGTGCTCCTCGGCGCTCCATCCCAGCTTGGGCTTGGGGACGGTGGCCGTCAGAGGCCGGTCGGCGACGTCCAACCGGTTACGCAGGCCCGGGATGCCGTCGTGGGGGCCGGGGAAGCTCTCCAGCCACCATCCCGGCAGACGGAGGTCCAGCAGGCGCAGCCGATCGACGGCCTTCATCCCGAAGATGTTCCCGGCCACGCCGCTCAGGAGCTGGGGCATGTTGCCCGGTTCCCAGAGCTCGGCCGGGTAGGCAACCCAGGCCAGCTGGTCGGTCCAGTCGTAGGCCACGGCCTTCATCTCCCGGATCCTGTCCGGCATCTGGGCAAGCGTGGTCCAGGTGCCCACCGAGGACTCGCTGGCGATGCGGCCCAAGGCTTCCTTGGTGCTGGTGTCCGCATCGGGTCGGTAGGAGAACAGCGCCAGGACCTCGTCGTCGCCTGGCTCGTGCTCCGGCACCACGAACTCGTCGTACCATTCGGTCCCGGCCATGGGTGCCTAGATGGTCGCTCCCCTCGTATATGGGCTTTGTAGGTCCCCTGGGCACCCGGGAGGCTCCTGGCCCCGCCGACGGGATCAGGAACAGGTTTAAGGGCTGGCAGGGGCACCTAGTGGGGGACCGCTATGCCTTCTACTGGTATCACGCTCGCCGCCAAATGGTTGGATCTCGACCTGGGCCGCTACCAGGTGGTCCTCAACCACGACGACGCCGAAGAGCTGGGGATCCACCCCCAGGACCGCGTCCAGGTCTCGGCCAACGGCCACAGCGTGGTCTGCATCGTGGACACGACGGCCACGGTGGTCCAGGCTGGCGAGGCCGGCATCTTCCCCGATGTCGCCCGCGCCCTCGAGGTCGACGGCGACGCTGATGTCCACCTCCGGCCGGCGGAGCGACCCAAGAGCGTCGAGTACATCCGGCGCAAGATGGATGGCGGACGGTTGGAGCCCGTCGAGATCCAGACCCTCGTCGAGGACATGGTCCGCGGCGCGTTGAGCGACGTGGAGCTTGCCAGCTTCGTCACCAGCGTCCAGATCCACGACATGGACATCGAGGAGACCGCCGCCTTGACCCGTTCGATGGTGAAAACCGGGGAGGTCATCGAGTTCGAGGACCAACTGGTCTTCGACAAGCACAGCATCGGCGGCGTGCCCGGCAACAAGATCACCCTCCTGGTGGTGCCCATCGTGGCCGCTGCCGGGCTCAAGATCCCCAAGACCAGCAGCCGCGCGATCACCGGCGCGGCCGGCACCAGCGATGTCGTCGAGCTGTTCTGCAACGTCCACCTCAGCGCCGACGAGATCCGCGATATGACCAACCAGGCCGGCGGTGTGATGGCCTGGGGAGGCGCGGTCAACCTGGCCCCTGCCGACGACATCATCATCCGGGTCGAGCACCCGCTCAGCCTGGACCCCAGGTCCCTGCTCCTGGCCAGCGTGATGGCCAAGAAGGCGGCCGTCTCGGCCGACCACCTGGTCATCGACATCCCCATGGGCGAAGGCGCCAAGATCGCCACCATGGACGAGGCCAAGGTCCTGGCACGGGATTTCATCGCCCTGGGCGAACGCCTGGGCATGGAGGTCGAGTGCGCGATCACCTACGGTGGCCAGCCCGTCGGCAAGACCGTGGGCCCGGCCCTGGAGGCCAACGAGGCCCTCAGAGCCCTGAAGAACGAGGGCGCACCGGAGAGCTTCGTCAAGAAGTCCACGGCCGTGGCCGGCATCCTGCTCGAGATGGGCGGCCTGGCCCGGCGCGGCAAGGGTCAGGCCCTGGCCCAGGAGATCCTCGACGACGGCCGGGCCTACGACGCGTTCTGCGACATCGTCCAGGCCCAGGGTGGTCCCGAGCCCCACGAGCACCCGGTCGGCGAGCACACCTGGGACCTGATGGCACCACGCAGCGGGTACGTCAGCCGGGTCGACAACCGGGCCCTGGTCCAGCTCTGCCGGGCCCTGGGTGCGCCCCGGGTCAAGGGGGCCGGGGTCGTGCTGCCCAAGAAACGCGGCGACAAGGTCGACGAGGGCGAGAGCATCCTGACCCTGCATGCCGAGAGCGAGTACCAGCTCCAGCACGCCCGCAAGCTTGCCAGCAACCTGACCCCTGTCGAGGTCGAGGGCATGCTGCTCGAGCGCGTGCCCGACTGGCGCGAGGTCGGGGCGACCCGGGTGGAGCCGCCTGCGGGGTAGGACGACGGGAACCACGGAGCCCGGAGCCACGGAGGCCTTCAGACCCGAGGTCGCCCCATGAGAAGAACCGGCGACGGGTTCGACCCCTTCAGACCCCCTCCTCAAGGTCTCCAGTTGGTGGCAAGGGCCGGGCTTGCGATCCCTCCGGTACCTCCGTGTCTCCGTGGTTCTGTCTTCTCCGCGGGGTAGCGCCTAAGACCCCCAGCCCCTTTGCCCGGCGCGTGCTCTGCTGGGTGGCCTGGGGCATGCTGGCCCTGATCAACGTGGCCGGGTTCTTCCTGGTCCGGTACGACAAGCGTGCCGCTCAGCGATCCCACCGGGCCGATGCGCCGGACCGGATCCCGGAGCGTGCCTTCCAGCTGATCGCCGCCATCGGCGGCTGGCCCGGCGAGGTGGCCGCCATGCGTGCCTACCGCCACAAGACCCGCAAGCGAGGCTTCCAGGCCCTCATGGTCCTCGCCGCCATCGTGGGGACCCTGGGCTGGATCGGCTGGTTGGCCCTCTTCGAGTGCCTGGACCCGACGCTGTGGGGGCTGAGGTGAGACCGTGACCGAGGCCGGCACCGAGAGATCGGTCAAGCAGATCACCCTCCCCGCGCGGGACGGGGTCGAGCTGGCCGGGACCCTGTTCGTCCCCGACCAGCCGATCGACGACGCGCCGTTCGTGCTCGTCGGCGCGGCCATGGGTGTCCCGCGTCGCTTCTACCGCCGCTTTGCGACCTACCTGGCCGACCAAGGGCTACCGGCGTTCTCCTTCGACTACCGGGGCATCGGCGGCTCGGCACCCGACCGGTTGCGGGGCTTCGAGGCCACGCTCTACGACTGGGCGGAGCAGGACGTGGCGGGTGTGCTGGACTGGATCGAGACGACCCAGGCCCCCGATCGGATCGTGCTCGCCGGGCACAGCGTGGCCGGTCAGCTCCTCGGCCTGGTCCCGGGCCACGGCCGTGTCGAGAGGATGCTGACCGTGACCAGCGTGAAGGGCTACTGGCGTCTGTGGCCGCGCCGGCACCAACCCAAGCTCCTGACGCTGTGGTACGCGCTCGTACCGCTTCTGACGCGAACGGTCGGGTACTTCCCGGCTCGCCTGTCCGGCCTGGGCGGCGAGGACCTCCCCCGGGGCGTGGCCGAGACCTGGGCCCGCTGGGGCAAGCACCCGGCCTACATGATCGACCCCGACGGCCAGCCCTTGCACGACGGGTTCGCCGCCTACCGGGGAAAGGTCCGGGCCTACAGCTTCACCGATGACTGGTATGCCCCCTGGGAACCCTCCCAGGCCCTGCTGGACCTCTTCGAGGAGGCCGAGACCGAGCACCTCCACATCGACCCCGCCGATCGTGGCCTTGAGGGGATCGGCCACTTCGGGTTCTACCGGCCCGAGATCGGCAGCCGGGGCGGGTTGTGGGACGACGCGGTCGACTGGCTGACCGGGTGATCGCCCGGCGGCCAGGCCGACCCCGCGGCCTCCCTGGACGAGGGGTGGACAGGACCTAGACCCACCTCCGCATGGACCAGGCCAAGGCCCAAGAACCCCGGCCTGGTTGGGGGCCAAGATGCCTGCCACGGCCTTCACGTTCCTGCGGACCCTTCACATCCTCTCGGCAGCTCTTGCCCTGGGTGCGCTGGTGGCCGTCACCTTCCTCCAGCCCGGCCGCCGGATCCCGCCGGTGCTGCACAAGGCCTTGCTCGAGCGGATCGGCCGGGTCGAACGGTTGGAGATCTGTCCGGGTTTCCTGGGCATGCTCATCGCTGGCCTGCTCCTGATCGAAGGGCCGGTGGCCCGGTTCAGCTTCACCTCCCCCGGGGCCGGTTGGCTGCACATCGGCAGCACCCTTTGGATCCTTCTGGCTGCCAGCGTCTTCTGGTTGACCTCGAGCCGGCGCGAGCTGGAGGACCTGGCCGAGGAGGGCTCCTCTGGCATCAGCCGCGCTGATCGGTTGTGGAACCGGTGGATGGCTGCCGCGGTCCTGGCCATCCTGATCCTGACCGGCGGCGTGGCCGTCATGGCCATGAAGTTGGGCGCCTGACCGGCTCACCCCTGGTGCTGGTAGACCGTGGTGCTCCCCCAGGTGTCGACCCTGCCCCAGTCGTCACCTTCCAGGAAGCCGGTGGGCATGCCCCAGGCTCGAACGTGGTTGTCGACGATCACGTAGGTCCCGGGGTGCTGGGCCAGGAAGCGTTCCCGGCTGGCCGGTTCCGTCCAGAAGGCCTCGTCGAGGACGGCCTGGCCGCCGGTCATCGCCTCGTAGCCGACCCGGGTCGGCCAGGAACCGGCCTGCACGAGGCCCGGGTCCTCGTCGGAGAGTGCAGCCCAGGCCTCGTAGTCGTGGGGCTCGTACATCTCGCCCCAGGGATCCTCGGCCAACGTGCCCGGTAGCGTGAGCGCCGTGAGCCCCGCCAGGACGATGGCCGTCGCAGCCGATGAGCCCCAGGACCCGGTGACCGACCGGACGCCGGTCCAGGCGGCCTCGACGGCGATCGCGACCAGCATGGCCAGGCCCGGTATCAGGTAGACGACCGTCCGCTCGGAGATCCAGGGCGTGTTGAACCAGTCGATGAGGACGAAGGGGAGCGTCATGCCGACCCACAGGAGGCCCAGGAGCGCGAACCGGTCCCGGAAACGGCGCCAGGCCAGGGCCACGAGCGCGCCGACGGCCCCGAGGACGAGCATGGGTGCGGTGAGCATCGTGGTCAGGTCCACGTCCGGCGGTAGCTGGGTCAGGCTGGCTGGCGCTTCGAGGATCCCGGCAAGGGTCGCGGTGACGGTGGTGGCCAGGTCCCTTGCCGGGTTGAAGATGCCCGGGGCGAACAGGACGGTGAGGAGCATGACCCCTCCGGCGCCGGCCGCTCCGACCACCGCCCGTGGGTCCAGCCTCTCTGCCCGGACAGCCAGGATCGCTATGAAGACCCCGGCCACAGGCAGGTAGAGGGCCAGGGACCAGGGATGTACCGGCAGGAGGAAGGCCACGATGGCCCCAGCCCCCCAGAGGCCACGCCGGTCCCCGTCGATGGCCTCCAGGGTGAAGAGGAGCAGGAGCGGGAGCAGCACGAGCTCGATGAACGGCGGATGGAGGACGTCGGTCCGCTTGACCACCTCGGGGCTCACGGCCACCAGCAGGCTGGCGCTCAAGGCCCCGGCGGCCCCGACCCGGCGGCGGCAAAGGGCATAGGTGGTCACGACCACCAGGGAGCCGACCAGGGGTGGGCCCAGCCGTGCCACGTGGTAGAAGGCCTCTGGACCCATGGCGGCGAAGGGCAGCAGGAGGATGTAGAACCCGGGCGGGTACATGCGGCTGGGGAACCCGTGGCCCGCCAGGACGTCCCAGGTCCTGGCCATGTGCATGTAGGGGTCCTCGGAGGTGATGATGGGGGTCGACAAGGGCTGGCGTAGCCGGAGCCAGAGGCCCATCCCGAGGATCGAGACCAAGAGGAGGTGTCGCACAGAGAGCCGGTCGACCAGGTCGTCCAGCTGGAGGCTGGAGATGGCCTGCTGGACCGGATTCCAGGTGGGTGTCTCGGGCGGAGCCATGGCGTGGGGACCTCAACCGACGGCGGCGTCGGCGGCTGATCGTCCATCCAGAGGGTCCGGTTTAAGGCGTGTGGCTCTCGGTTCGAAGGAGCTTCGTCGAGGACCCGGGCTGGGGAGGCCTAGGTCAGGGGACCGTCGAGGGATGCAGAAGTGAGCCTCGCCGGGCGACGACGGCTCGAAGAAC
>CAZBKU010000089.1:0-10741 GCA_964492585.1 uncultured Thermoplasmatales archaeon
CGGGTCTTGGACATCGAGCTCGGGGAACCCGAGCAGCCCTTCCCGCACCCCGGCCAGTTGTTCGCGCTCCTTGCGGTCGGGGAAGCGATCGGCCACACCCCATCCCCAGACGCTGAGCTCCTCGTCGATCCCCGGCACGCTGTCTCCACCGCTCACGAGCCCTCATGCCGGCAGGGACCCAAAGCTTCGACGCCCGGCTCACGCCTGCTCGCGGCCGAAGGACCCTTCAGGCCTGGGGGCTTTGGACCCACGATGACCGTCCGCGTGGACCACGAGGGTGGGGTGGCCGTGGTCACCCTGGACCGACCCGAGGCGCTCGACTCCTTCGACCGCGAGACCGCTCGATCCCTGGAGAAACACCTGACCGACGTGTACGCCGACGACCAGGTGCAAGCGGTCGTGGTGGCCGGTGGCGGGGAGCGGGCGTTCTGCACGGGCGCTGACGTCAAGCAGTTCAAGGCCGCCATCGAGGCCGGGGAGGCCCCCGAGGTCGTCGCAGACGTCTCGGCCGCGATGAACGAGGTCATCGCCGGCATCGTCGAGGCCCCCAAGCCCGTGGTCGCCGCGGTCAACGGGACCACCGCCGGCGGCGGCCTGGGCCTTGCCCTGGCTTGTGATCTCAGGATCGCGGCCCAGACCGCCCGGTTCCTCACCGCCTTCATGAACGTGGCCGTGGCTCCTGACGGTGGGACCACCTGGCTCTTACCTCGCACCATCGGGTGGGCCAAGGCACGCGAGTTGCTGCTGACCAACCCGGTGATGGACGCCAAAGAGGCCCTGGAGTGCGGGTTGGTCAACGAGCTGGTGCCGTCCGGCAAGGTCCTGACCCGGGCCACCGAGATCGCCAGCGAGATGGCCGACAACCCGTCCCAGGCCATGGCCTGGACCAAGCAGCGTCTGGCCGGACAGCGCGGGCTGCGCGAGCACCTGGCCTGGGAGCGCGAGGCCACCGTCCAGAGCGCAGGCACGGCCGACTTCGAGGAGGGCATCTCGGCCTTCTTCGAGAAACGGGACCCGGAGTTCGAGAGCTAGGCTCGACCCATCGCGGTATCAGGGGCATGGTCCACCCAGGCCCCTGGTCCGCTTGTGCTTGGGGGGAACCGGGTAGAGGGCAACCCCATCTTGAGACGCTCTAGCGCCGATCATATCGCCGGACGGGGCGCTGCGAGGAACCGAAGGGCTCATCCCGCCAGGGATCCTCCAGCCATCCGAGGGAGACCATGGCAGACCGACGAGGGAACCTGATCCTTTTGCTGGGAAGCGTGGGCCTGGTCCTGATGATCATCAGCATCGTCCTCCCGTGGTGGAGCGTGAGCGGCGCTGCCTTCGGGTTCTCCGGAGAGCAGACCGCCGCACCGTTCAACACCGGCGGCATGGGCGACGGCGTCGTCAACGCGGTCGGGGTCGATGCCGTCGGCGTCCTCTGCCTCTTCGGCATCGTGTCGGGCACCGGTGGTCTCGTCCTGTACCTGATGGCCTACCAGAAGCGCGAGGACCCAGCCGAGCCGGCTCCGTGGCTCTTGATCGCTGCGGGTGCCCTCTACATCATCGGACCCGTCGTCGCCGTCGTGACCTGGCCGGACGGGGACCTGGGGTTCTGGAGCTCGGCCGGTGGCGGAGGAGCCACGTTCGAGACCGCCGCGGCGGTCGGCTGGTACCTGGCCATGGTCGCCGGCGCCTTGGCCGGTGGTGGCGGGATCGCCGGGATCGAGCCGCCGCCCGAGGAGGAGCAAGAGCGCCTCCCCGCCGAGCCCGACCCCGGGGCTGAACCCGAACGTGACACCGAGACCGCGGCCTGATCAGGTCTCCTCGAGCACCTGCACCTCGAGGTCGAACTCGGGCAGCGCCTTCGGCGCCCAGTCCGGACCCAGGGCCTGGGTCGGCGTCAGCACGCCGGTCTCCTCGACCTCCCCCCTGGCGATGGCCAGGGCACCGCGAGCCGCTGCCACACCGGTCATGCCGTAGGGATCTTGTCCGCTGGCCATCACGCGCCGGACCTGGCCCTCGTCGGTGGTCGCCTCGCCAAGGATCCTGAAGCTGGACCGTTCGCGTTGGTCGGCCGAGGGGCCCTGGTTGGAGCCCGGTGCTCGCCGCTCGGCCCACCGGTCGACCAGCGGCAACCGGGAGATCAGGTCGGTCAACGGCCAGAGCAGGTGCATCTTGCGGGCCTTGCCCGCCGGCATCATGAAGAAGGTCCGCACGACCCGGGCCTCGGTGGTCCGGGGAGCGGTCACGCAGTCCCCCCAGGGGATGAAGACACCGACACGGTCACCGTCGCGCTCCAACGGCCGGAAGGACCGCACGAACCGGCCCGGCGGTGCTCGGCGGAACCGGCCGTGCTCGTAGTACCACCCGTCCCCGGTGGAGGCTGCCATCGAGCGCTTGGTCCCGCCTGACAACCGAGCGGTGCTGTCGATGGCCAGGTCCAGGCGGCTGACCTCGTCGAGCCCCTCGGTGGCGTGGAAGGCGGCCAGGTCGCTGGGGATCACATCGAACCCGAGGGCGTCGACCACCGGGACGCCGGCCTCCTTGGCCAGCGGATCCCGGTCGTAGGCGGCCCTCAGGAAACTCTGTTCGCCGGTGATGTCGGCGAAGGCTGTCCCGTTGGCCAGGCTGGCGTCCAGGACCGGCGGGCCCAGCCGTTTGAACGGGCCGGCGGCCGAGAGGACCACCTCGGTGCGCTGGGCCATGGCGTCCAGGGCCGGCCGGTCGTCCACCGAGGCCACGAAGAGCTCGGGCTCGGTGTCCAGCTCTCCTGCCAGAGCCTCCAGCTTGCTGCGGTCGCGACCGGCAAGGCCGATGTCGGCCTCGTGCTCGGCCAGCTCTTCAGCGATCAAGCGCCCCGTGTACCCGGTGGCGCCGTAGAGCACCACGTCGAGCTCCCGCTCGGCCATGGGGCGCCATAGGGGGTGACCGGGAAGGGGCTTTCGGGTCCATGCAGCCCTGGAGGCTGGGAACACCGTTATATGCCCAGGACCGGCTCCTCGGCCCATGCTCTCCCTGGACCAGAAGACCTTCGAGCTGTTCATCGACGGGTCGTTCACCGAGGCCGAGGACGGCGGCACCTTCGAGACGGTCGATCCCGCCACCGGCCAGGTCATCGCGCACGTGGCCAAGGCCACCGAGGCCGACGTCGACCGGGCCGTGGGCTCGGCCCGCGACAGCTTCGAGGACGGTTGGGGCGCCCTGGACCCCTACAAGCGTGGCCGGCTGTTGGAACAGTGGGCCTCCACGCTCTGGGAGTCCAGGGACCGGATCAGCGAGATCGAATCCCGCGACCAGGGCAAGACCGTGCGCGAGGCCCGGGCCGACGTCGCCTTCGCCATCAAGACCCTGGAGTACTACGCCGGTCTGGCTGACAAGATCGAGGGCGAGGAGATCCCGGTCCCCGGTGACCGGGTCAACTTCACCCAGCGCGAACCCTTGGGCGTGACCGCCCACGTCAGCCCCTGGAACTACCCCTTCCAGCTGGCCATGCGTTCCCTGGCCCCGGCCCTGGCCGCAGGCAACACCGCCGTCCTCAAGCCGGCCACCTGGACCCCGGTCTCCAGCCTGTCCATGGCCGAGACCGCCGCCGAGGCTGGTCTACCCGAGGGCACCCTGAACGTCCTCCCCGGCTCCGGCAGCGTGGCCGGCAAGGCCCTGACCGAGCACGACGACGTGCGCGCCATCGCCTTCACCGGCTCCACCGACACCGGCCTGATGATCGGCCAGACCGCCGCCCAACGCGCCGTGCCCTGCACCCTGGAGATGGGGGGCAAGTGCCCCAACGTCGTCTTCGATGACGCCGACCTCAAGGCCGCCAGCAAGGGCGCGGTCTTCGGCGCCTTCCTCAACGCCGGCCAGATGTGCTGGGCCGGCTCGAGGCTGCTGGTCCAGGAGGACATCGCCGACGGCTTCGTGTCCAGCCTGGGCGACTACGTCGGGGACAAGCTCACCGTGGGTCCCGGCACCGCCGAGGGCAGCCGCATGGGCCCCCTGGTCCACGAGGACCACATGGCCGACGTCGAGGCCTACTTCGAGGTCGCCGAGGACGAGGGTGCCACCCTGGTCACCGGCGGTAGCAGGGCCCAGGGCGACGGCCTGGAGGGCGGCAACTTCCTCCAGCCGACGATCTACAAGGACGTCGATCCCGACGGTCGCCTGGCCCAGGAGGAGATCTTCGGACCGATCCTCAGCGTGATGACCTTCAGCGACGAGGACGAGGCCATCGAGCTGGCCAACAACACCCGCTACGGGTTGTACGCCGGGGTCTGGACCACCGACCTGGGCCGGGCCATGCGCACGGCCAAGGGCATCGAGGCCGGCCAGGTCACGATCAACGAGTACCCCGTCACCTTCCCGCAGTCCCCCTTCGGCGGGTTCAAGGAGTCCGGTGTCGGCTTCGAGCAAGGTCAGGGCGCCATCGAGCACTACACCAAGCTCAAGACGGTCTTCGTCAACCACGGCTGATCGTCCCGACCCGTACCGGGGGACGCTCTGGTCTCGCCCGTCTCGCCTTCTTCCTCGACGGTCCAGCGTGAGCCAGCTCACAGCTGCTCGTCCGACCAGCGACCCGGCCAACCCAAGCCCCTAACCGATTTTATCTTCGACGAAAAATATAAGGTCTTCCTTGTGTGTCACTGGCGTGACACTGGGGAGGCAACCACGTGGGTGACAAGTCGACAGCTCCACGGACCCTCGGGGTCGCAGCTCTCTTAGCGCTGCTGCTCTCGACGGGCGTCCCGGGGGCCATCGGACACGATGGGCACGAGGTCGAGACCGTGCCCTACGACCTGGCCGCTCCCGGGCCCCTGGCCCAAGCCTCGGTGGACAACCCCACTCCGCTGAACAACTGGCGCGACTTCCAACTGGGCGGCAGCACGCTGGCCCTCCACGAGGGCTCCACCCACGCCGAGATCCACCTCCTGGATGCCACCTGGCGCGACGTGCCCGGACGCGTGGCCCTCTACGACGAGGACAGCGCCCTCCTCTTCGCCGAGGACTTCTGTTTCGAGATCCACCTCAAGATCCCAGCAGAGGCCGCCGAGCTCACCGTCATGGCCTCCCCCTTGATCGACCCCTGCCCGGTCGAGGGTCTCAACAACGGCCCGGCCACCCAGGGTGAGATCCTCCTGGTCTTCCACTGACCGCCATCCTTGCGGGGCAGCGGGCCACCGGCCCGCGCCCATCCTCGTCCCCCAGCCTTGGGGCTGGCTGGCGAGGTAAAGGTCAAGGCCCCGGTCCGGCCTGTGGCCAGCGTGGCCGAGGACGACGGCAAGCGCCGGGAACGCGTGATCTTCCCGATGAGCTACTACTCCGAGAACAAGGACGCCGTCAAGGCACCGTTCAAGGAGCTGGGGCTCACCTGGCAGTACCTCGGCCAGGACAAAGGGGACACCAAGGGACGCTACGCCGGCGACGACGTCAGCGTCTTCGTCCTCTACAGCAGCGAGCATGCCGACTTCACCATCGAGGGCACCGACGAGGACGCCATCGAGACGATCCTGGCCGCCTGGGAGGACATGGAGACCCTGGAACCCGAGGACCAAGCGGCCCCCGAGAGCCCCATGGACGAGGCGCTACGCAAAGAGGTCGAGGTGTGGCGGTTCAAGAAGCCCGCCCGGCGGCCCGGCGAGCCCGACAGCCTCTACGAGCGACGGCTGGAGGACTGGAAGGCCCAGGACCCGCGGGGCTGATGGCTGAACGGTCAACACCTGTTGCGTAACCTCGCCGTTGCCAACGGTTAAGAGGGGAACGCCTGGTGCTCAAGGGAGCGGCGTGCGGGAGGCGGGCCGCGGGAGGCATCACGATGAAACATACGATCCTGATCCTTGCGATAGCGACGTTGACCGTCTTGGCCCCGATGGGGCTGGCTGACGGGGTCGCACCGACGGCGACGATCAACGGGGGCTTCGAGCTCTTCATCCCACCGGAGGCGGCCAGCAACCTGGATGGGACGCCGGCCGACGAATGCATCGGCATCGGCCACCAGGTGTACTACGGGACCGAGACCTACCAGCACGACCTGCTGGAGAAGGACGATCCCACGGTCGCAGCCGATCGCGACCCGGTGGCCCAGGCCCAGCTCCTTTCCGGCTACGACCGGTGTGTCTGGAACGAGGAGGAGGGCTACGACGGCGTCGCCTGGGTCAACTTGGTCGACGCCGCGCAGAAGCCGGCGGTCGCCTGGAGCCACGAGCCCGAACAGTCGCCTACGGTCTTCGGCGACAACGACGGCGACATGGACCGCGAGGCCACGATCCTCGCCGATGGGTCGCTCAAGGGGCACAACATGTGGCAGTCCTACGCCAGCGCCCACGAGGCCTTCACCGGTGACTTCGAGGCTTTCGAGCTCGACGTGGAGGCAGGCGAGCTGCGAGACGGTGGCCTGGTGCAGATCTCCATGAGTCCCGCACCCCTTCGTGAGGTCAGCGACCATGTCGTCTCCCCCGACTGCCGCCTGAACATCCACGGCTCCCTGATGGAGGCTAACATGGTCGACGGCCACGTCAGCGTCGACCCGGTGGACGCCCAATACGTCGTCCCCAAGGGCTACGAGGGCTGTCCCACCGTCGACGAGTGGAACGCCGCCGACGACGACGGCAAGCGCGACATCCTCAGCCAGCTCAAGATCGTCCAGATGAGCTTCTGGGGCTTCAACGCCGGCGTCCCCGAGGATCCGGACTGCGGCTGTGCCGTCCAGATCGACAACGTGTCGATCTCGAACCCGGCGAGCCTCGTCGAGGCTGCCCTCGAGGACGCGTAGGATCCGTCGTCAGCTCGGGCTCCTCGGTCCGAGGTCCATCCACCGGGGCCCTCGTCGCCCCGGTCATCCATCCATCTCCGGCTCCAGCCTCAGGCTCACGTCGGCCGCCGGCGCCGAGTGGGTCAGCGAGCCCAGGGACACCCGGTCGACGTGCTCGGCGTAGGCGGCCACGGTGTCGAGGGTCAGGTTCCCTGAGGCCTCGACGACCAGGTCCGGCTTGAGCTGCTTGAGCAGCTCGACCACGTCCTCCAGGCCATCGGCCGGGAAGTTATCCAGGAGCACGCCGTCGGCTTCGGCTCGGGCCACGGCGGTGGCCTCCTCCAGGTCCTCGGCCTCGACCATGACCAACAGGTCGGCGGTGTGTCGGCGGGCGGCCTGGACGGCTTCCGGGATGGTGAGGAAAGCCAGGTGGTTCTCCTTGATCAGGACCGCGCTGGTGAGATCCTCGCGGTGGGGGGCACCCCCGCCGGCGACCACGGCCTCGTGCTCCAGGGCACGCAGGCCTGGTGTCGTCTTGCGCGTGGCCAGGACCTGGCAGCGGGGGTTGGCCGCCTCGACCACGTCGACGACCGCGCGGGTCCTCGTCGCGATGCCCGACAGGTGCATCAGCAGGTTCAGGGCGACACGCTCGCCGGCCAGCACCGCTCGGGCCGGCCCCTCGATCTCGGCCAAGCGCTGGCCGGCGTCGACCGCCTGGCCCGGGTCTACCAGGCGTTCGATCTGGCAGCCGGCCTCCTCGAGGACCGCGGCGGCCTCTGCCAGGCCTGCCACGACCAGATCCTGCTTGGCCTCGATCCAGGCCCTGGCGCTGGCTTCCTTGGGCACCACCGCCTGGGTGGTCGCATCGTCGAAAGCGCCATCCTCCTCGAGCCACTCCCTTGGGCCAGCAGGCATCGGCTGGCCATGGAGCCTCCAGACATAGGTGTTTACCGGCCAGCGTCGGTCGGGGCCGAGCCTGGCCGCCTGCCAAAGCTTGAAACCCACAAGCCGCCTGGCCGGGGTGTGCGAGTGAGGATCATCGGCGCCGGCAACATCGGCTCGGCGCTCGCCCGCGAGGCTGAGAGCATGGGGCTGGCCATCGAGGTCGCCGATGCTCGCCCGGAACGTGCCAAGGCCCTGGCCGAGGAGATCGACGGCGATCTGGTCGACGTCGACGCTCGGCTTGAGGAGGTCGACCTGGTGATCGAGGCCGCCAGCCAACCGGCCGTGGCCGGTCCGGTCCTAGAGGCCCTGCGCCGGGGCGTGGACTGCATGGTCCTGACCACCGGGGCCCTCATCCAGGCAGACCTGTTGGAGGAGGCCACCCAGGCCATGGAGAAGACCCAGGCCCGATGCTACCTGCCCTCCGGCGGGGTCGCCGGTCTCGATGCGGTCAAGGCCCTGGCCCTCGAAGAGGGCGCCAGCGTGCGGTTGACCACCCGCAAACCCCCGGCCAGCCTCGGCCTGGCCGACGACGAGGCCGGGGAGATCTTCCGAGGCACGGCCACCGAGGCCGTCCGTCACTATCCCAAGAACGTGAACGTCTCGGCCACCCTGACCCTGGCCGGTCTGTCACCCCAGGTCGTCATCATCGCCGATCCCGACCTGGACCGCAACACGCACCAGATCGAGGTCGAGAGCCCGAACGTCCGGGTGACCGTCACGGTCGAAAGCGACCCCAGCGACATCAACCCGGCCACCAGCCAGGTCGCCGTCCTCAGCGCACGGGCGCTCTTACGCAAGCTGGTCGACCCGATGCAGGTCGGGACGTGAGCCGGCAGGTCCTCGCTGCAGCATATCCGTAGATTGATGCCCTACGGCCGGGTTCCCTTGCCCGTGAAGCGGGCGCTCTGGTTCCTGACCACCCTGGTGCTGATCACCCCACTGCTGGTCTCCCCCATCGCCGAGGCCCAGGGCAACGAGGTCCTGTTGGTGGAGGTCGACGGTGTCGTCACCCGAGGCACGGCCTTGCACATCCAGGATGCCATCGACGAGGCCTCGGGCCGTGGCGTCCCCCTGGTCCTCCAGCTGGACACCCCAGGCGGCCTGGTCGACGCGACCCTGGACATCTTCCGGTCCATCGAACAGGCCGATGTCCCGGTGCTGGCCTTCGTCGGGCCACGGGGCGGGTTCGCCGCCTCGGCGGGGACGTTCCTCCTCCTGATGGGTCAGCCCAACGGTATGGCGCCCAACACCCAGATCGGCTCGGCTCAACCCATCCAGCAGAGCCCCAGCGGCGGGACCGAGTCGGCCGGGAACAAGACGATCAACTTCCTGGTCCAGCGGATCGAGGGGATCGCCGAACGCGCCGACCGCAACCAGACGATCGCCAAGCGGTTCATCACGGAGAACCTGAACCTCGACGAGACCGAGGCCCTGCGCACCGGCATGGTCGACGTGGTGGCCCCCGACGTCGAGGCCTTCCTGGAGGAGGTCGACGGCCGGTCGGCCATCGTGGGCGATTCGGTGGTCGTCCTCGACACAGAGAACGCCCAGGTGGTCCCCTACGAGAAGGGGTTGATGGTCGAGCTGATCGAGATCGTCGGGAACCCGCAGATCGCCTTCGTCCTGTTCTTAGCTGGGCTCTACGGGGTGATCTTCGGGCTGGCCAACCCCGGGACCTACGTCCCGGAGACGATCGGCGCGCTCATGCTGGTCCTGGCGTTGATCGGCCTGGGCTTGTTCAGCACGAGCATCGCCGGGATCCTGTTGCTCCTGCTGGCCGGGGTGTTCTTCGTCGCCGAGGTGTTCACGCCGACCCATGGCATCCTGACGACCGCCGGCGTGGTCGCCCTGGTCCTGGCAGGGGTGTTCTTGGTCACCGAGCCGTTGCTGCCGCCGGCCTTCTTCCGGCGGTTCTTCATCATCGCCATCGTCTCGGCCCTGGTCAGCGGGGCCGGTGTCATCGGTGCGGTCACCATCGCGCTCAAGGCCCAGCAACGCCCGGTGGCCAGCTTGGTCGGTTCCAGGGCCGAGGTCACCAAGCGCGTGGATCCCAAGGGCCAGGTGCGTGTCCGGGGCGAGCTCTGGAAGGCGGTCACGGACCAGGGACCCCTGGAGGACGGCCAGGAGGTCGTCGTCGTGGCCCGGGACGGGCTCACGCTCACCGTCGAGCCCTCCAAGGATCAAGGGGGCCAGCCGGGCGACGAGGCTGGAAGCCAGGAGGGCGACGAACCGTCGTCGGACCCAGCAGAGGTCTAGGTCTCGGCGACCGGGTCTCAGGGTGCCGTGTAGCTGACGCACACCATCCCAGGCTCAGGCGTGGTCGTCTCGATCTCCTCGGCATCCGGATGCTCGGCCAACCAGCCGGCCAGCTCGTCCTCCGGCATGCACGCGTCCTGGTGGTCGTCGGCGGTCGCCCCGCTCTCGGTCGCGAACCCGGGATCCTGGCTTCCGGTCCCGTCGGCACCGATCCACCCGGTCTGGGTGGCCACCAGCAGGCCGACGGTCGCCAACGCGATGCCTGCGATGGCCAGTTTGATGGTCACGTTGCGTCGCTTGGGGTCGTTGACGTGGATGTAGGTCCGCAGCAAGCGTTGGAGATCCATCGCGGTTCCACCTGGGCCGAGCCCATGCCTGGCTCCCCGGGGAACCCTCTTAAATGGGAGGGCTGTGGGCTCTGGCGGGCCTGGAGGAGGCAGAGCACCACGCTTATGCCTACCACGCGCGTTGGCAGGCCAGCACCATGTTGGGCCTTCTCATCAGCATCGGGGAGCTCGGGTTCGTCGGGATCGTCCTCGTCGTCCTCTTCGTGCTCATCCTGGCGTCGGCCATCAAGATCGTCAAGGAGTACGAGCGAGGCGTCATCTTCCGTCTGGGTCGGTTGATCGGGGCCAAGGGACCTGGTCTCTTCTTCCTGATCCCCATCCTGGACCAGATGGTCAAGGTCGACCTCCGGGTCATCACCCACGACGTACCCGTCCAGGAGGTCATGACCGTCGACAACGTGCCGGTCTCGGTGAACGCTGTCGTGTACTACCGGGTCATGGACCCCGAGGATGCCACCGTCGAGGT
>CAZBKU010000090.1:0-10614 GCA_964492585.1 uncultured Thermoplasmatales archaeon
CACCTGGCGGGCGATCCGGTCTCGAGCCAGGCAGTGCTTGTACGTCGCCCAAAGGTGCTCGCGGAGCTGGGACTGGGCCGCGAGCCTGACGTTCTCCCGGACGGTCATGCGGGCCAGGGTGCGGGTCAGCTGGAAGGTGCGGACCAACCCCCGCCTGGCGGTCTTGTAGGGTGGCAACCCGTCGATCTGGGTCCCGTCGAAGACGATCTCGCCCTCGTCGGGCCGGGGGTCCCCGGTGACCACGTTGAAGAACGTGGTCTTCCCGGCCCCGTTGGGACCGATCAGCCCGACGAGCTCGCCTGGCCAGACGTCGATGTCCATCCCGTCCACGGCCCGGATGCCGCCGAAGTGCTTCTTCACATCGTGGGCCCGGAGCAGGGGCTGGTCTGTAGGGTCAGTCACCGAGCACCATCTCCTCGCGTTTCCCAAGGATCCCCTCGGGCTTGAACATCATCAGCACGATGAACAGGATGCCGATCAGGAACACGCGGAAGGCCGCCGCCTGGCTGGAGGTGACCCCCAGGGCCTGCTCCAGGTTCAGGAACCGTGTGGACTCGAAGATCGTGTAGAGGAACAGGGCTCCGATGATCGTGCCCTTGTTGTTCCCGAGGCCGCCTACCACGATGATGATCCAGGCGTAGAACGTGAACAGGGGCAGGAACGTGTTCGGGCTGATGAAGACCCGGTGCCAGGCCAGGAACGCGCCGGCCAGGGCGGCCACAGCGCTGCCGAGGGCCAGGGCCTGGAGCTTGTAGGCGAACACGTTCTTCCCGAGGGCCGAGGCGACGTCCTCGTCCTCGCGGATGGCCTTCAGGACGCGACCGTACGGGGACCGAAGCAGGATCTCGTAGGTGACGTAGACGAACGCCAGGACGCCCAGGACCAGCAGGAGGAGCAGGACCTTGTACGGGCTCCCAGCCCCGATCGTGTCCGACAGGGTGGTCAACCAGCTCCACTCGGCCACCGCGTCCCTGAACGGCAACGGGAACCCGGTGACCCCCTGGGTGCCTTCTGTCAGCCACTGCTCGTTGGTCCAGAACCGTCGGAGGATCTCGGCGAACCCGATGGTCACGATGGCCAGGTAGTCCTCCCGGAGCCGGAGGGTCGGCAGGCCGAGCAGGACGCCGGCGATGGCCGCCGTGACCATGCCAGCCAGGACGGTCCCGGCGATCAGGTAGGCCGAGGCAGCCGTGCCGGTCAGCGGGAAGGGGACAACGAGGACGACGAGGAGAGCAGCGCCAAGGCCGGCCACGATGCCAGCCACGAGGGGCGCCCGGCGGTCCCCCGACGCACCGCTGCTCCCCCTCGCGGTCCAGGCCTCGAACGCGACGTTGCCCAGGACGGCGACCACCACGAAGGCGAACAGGGCTGTGATCGCCAGCAGGACGAGGCTTGGCCCCCGGGATCCCACCAGCGTGGCGGCCGAGGGGAGCCAGGCTCTCGAGATCAGCGTGGTCATGTACGCGCCGATGCCCATGAAGGCCACGTGGCCGAAGTTGATGATGCCTGTGTGCCCGTACTCGAGGTTCAGTCCCAGGCTGAACAGGGCGAAGATCAGGGCGGTGATCGTGATGAACACCAGGTAGCTGGCTTGCCAACCGGACAAGGTGCCCAGCAGCCCGATCAACCCGAACGCTGTGACCAGGAACGTCAGGTTCTCCCGGAGCGCCTCGCTCAAGGCCGGCGCCCCCCGCACCGCCCCGAAGACGATGGCCAAGGCCGCCAGGTAGATGAGCACATCCCACCGGGGCGCGCCCTGTCTCCACGTGAGCCACGCGATCACGCCCAGGAACACGACCACACCCACCGCTGGGCCCAGCACCTTGGCCTGCCAACCCCCGGAGGTCCGCGATGAACCATCGGTCATCTCGTGGCCTGCCCCCCGAAGATCCCTTGAGGCCGCACGATGAGGACGAGGATCATGATGGCGAAGCCGACGGCCAACCGGTAGTCCGGTGGCACACCGAAGGCCAGGCTGGTCTCCATGCCGATGCCGATCACGTAGCCCCCGGCCATGGCACCGTACGCGCTACCGATCCCCCCCAGGATCACGGCGGCGAAGATCGGTAGGAGCAGGAACCAGCCAAGGCTGGTCGTGAACGGGCGGATCGTCGCCAGCAGGATGCCGGCCAGCGCGGCCAGGGCCCCGGCGATGAACCAGACGTAGAGGATCACCCGATCCACGTCGATCCCGGTGATCCGGGCGAGATCGACATCGTCGGCCAGGGCCCGCATGGCCTTCCCGATCTTGGTATGACGCAGGATGACGTGGACCAGGAGGATGCAGGCCAGTGTGACACCGATGACGACCAACTGGGCCCGGGTGACCAGCACGCCCTCGAGCAGCTGGAGGGGGGCTCGGGAGGCCCCGGGGTAGTCGACCACGCCGGTGCCCCACTTGATGATGATGCCGTTCCGGACGGCCAGGGCCAGGCCGATGCTGATGATGATCAGGGTGAGCAGGCCGGCGTCCCGGCCGCGCATGGGGCGCCAGATCAGGCCGTCCAGGACCATCGTGAACCCGCCCACGAGCAGGAGGGTCAAGGCGGTGGCCAGGACCAGGTCCCCGGTCAGGAGCACGGCTGCGACCAGGCCGGCTAGGGCAAGCCCAGCTGTGGTCCACCGGCCCGAGAGGACGTCAGGCCGGGCTTGCAGGGTAGCCCCGGCCGGGACGAGGAGGCCCACGGCAAGGCCACCGGCCCAACCGACGGTCCACCCGATCACCGGCCCCACAGCCAGCACGAGGACCGCTGCGACCACCGGGACCAGGGCCAGCGAGATGCCAAGACGGGGGCCAAGACGCCCACCGGACGTCCTGATGATCGACCACCCTTGGGTCAGGATGCCGGCCACGGCGAGCGTGACGGCGGCCAGGGTGCCGATGCCCGTGGGGACCGCGGGCCCGACGGTGACGCCGATCCCCATCGCCACCAAGACGATCGCTAGGTAGGTGGTCCCGTGCCGTTCGGTCCGGGAGAGGGAGGGCGTGGCCTTGATCCGGTCCCAGATGCCCGAGAGCTTGGGTCGCAGCCACCGATCGAGGACGACCAGGATCAGGAGGACCGCGGCCAGGGTGATGGCCCAGGTGACCGTCGCGGACAAGGCTAGGAGGCCGACGAAGTAGAGGCCGAGGTAGGCGCCGAGGGTGACCAGGTCCCCGTGGGCGAAGTTAGCGAGATCCAGGATCCCGTAGACGAGGGTCAACCCGACGGCGGCCAAGGCCAGGACCGAGCCGACCACCAGCCCGTTGACCGTCAGTTGGAGGAGCTGTGTCAGGTCCACGACCATGGCCTTCACCCATGTCTGTCACGTACCGCTCCCCGCGGAAGGGGGCATCGACAATCCCAGGCATGGGTTATGTAGCTCCCGTTCTTCCCCGGCGACCGACGGGCGGCCCGAGGTCCCCCGAGACCCGACCAACCAAGCTTTAGGGCGTGGACGTGGTGGTCTGCGAGACCCATGACCACGTCTCCCACGGCCCGACTGATGGCGGTCGTCCTGCTCGCCGGGGTCGCGCTGGCCGGCTGCACCGGCGAGCCCGTCGACCGTCCCTGTCCGCGGACCAGCGCCGAGGGTCAGCCCGTGATCGGTACCCTCCTGCCGATCAGCGGTCGCCTGTCCAGCATCGGGCCAGATACGAAGCGGGCTGTGGACCTGGCCGTCCAAGATATCAACCTCGCCGGCGGGATCCTCGGCCGGCAGGTCGAGGTCCTCCACAAGGACACGGCCAGCACGCCTGAGGTCGCCCGCGCGGCCGCCGACGACCTGATCGACCAGGGAGCCACGGCCATGGTGGGCCCGGTGAGCTCGGCGGTGGCCCTGGCGGTGGTCAACCAGACCGACCGGCCCGGGACCCTTGTGGTGACACCCGGGGCCACCACCGACCGGTTGTCCAGCCAAGATGACAGCGACCGCGTCTTCCGTGTGCCCCCCAGCGACGGGTTGCAAGGGTTCGCGTTGGCCGAGCTCCTCGACCAGCAAGATGCCGGCGGGGTTGGCGTGCTCCATGTGGCCTCGAGCTACGGGCAAGCGATCACCCGGTCCCTCGAGCCGGCCCTCGAGGCTAGCCAGAACGCCCACGTGGTCGCCGTGGCACCGGTCGCGTCCGATCAGGCCAACCATACCGCCGCGATCGAGACGGTCGAGGCCGCTGGGCCCGAGACCGTGGTCTACGTCGGGTTCCCGGACCCTGGGGCTGGCCTCCTGACCCAAGCGTACGAGGCGGGCTTGCTCGACGGTAGAGAGGTCGTCTTCACCGAGGGCTCGATGAGCCAGGCCTTCATGGAGGACGTCGGCAGCCGCACCGGGCAGCCTGGCTTGCTCACCGGGAGCCATGGGACGGCCCCGACGGCGTTCCTGGCCCAGGGCGCCGATCGGGCCTTCCGGGAACGGTTCTCCCAGGCCTACGGCCACGCGCCGGGCTTGTTCGCGGCCGAGGCCTACGATGCCACCGTGGCTATCCTGCTGGGCATGGCAGCCGCCCAGAGCGTCCAGCCGGCTGATGTAAGCGCCTGCTTGAGGGCCGTCTGGGATCCCCCCGGCATGGCGGTGGACCCCGGGAGCCTCGAGGACGGGCTCCCTGCGGCAGTCACGGGGGAACCGATCGACTACCAGGCCGTCTCCGGGTCTGAGGCCTGGAACGAGACCGGCGATCCGGCCCGGGCGACCTTCGCGTTCTGGGAGGTCAACCAGACCGACGCGATCCAGGTCGTCGAGCCCCACGTACGGATCTCGGCGGGCGGTTGACCCGACGGAGACCAGAGAGCGAAGGCCCGTGGCCTGGGCCCCATCGTCTCCGTGCGGTCTGTGCCTGGATGGCTCGGCTGATCGTCGAGGATGCCCATCTCCAGGCTTATACCGGTCCTACCGCTTGCCCCCGTGTGGACGTGACCGAGATCGCCGAGCGTCTCCTGGCCGGGCCCGAGGTCGGTCCATGCCTGGAGCTGGCCGGGGACCTGTGCGAAGCCGCCGGCATGGCCGTCGAGCGTCTGGAGGACCACGGCGCGCTGGTCGCCTGGCGGGGGGAGCGCGGGTGCCTGCTCAGCGGTCACGTCGATGTCGTGCCGGTCGGGGAGGGGTGGTCGGTCGAGCCGTTCGGCAACACGGTCGACCAGGGCCGCTTGTACGGTCGCGGTGCCTCGGACATGCGGGGACCGGTGGCCGCGATGCTGGCGGCCTTGGAGGACACCCGGGTCCCGGCGGGGCTTGTGCTGACCAGCGACGAGGAGACCACCATGGCCACCGCCCGAGAGCTGGCCGGTGAGGCCCGCGTCACCGGGCCAGCCACGGCCGCGGTCGTCGGCGAGCCCACGGGTCTCGACGTGGCCACGTGCGGGAAAGGCGTGGCCTGGATGCAGGTCACGGTCACGGCACCCTCTGGCCACGCGTCGACACCCAGGGGGACCGGCGGCCGATCGGCCTCGGCCCCTGAGCGGCTGATCGAGCTGATGGCCGAGGTCCCGGCTGAACCGCTGGAGATCGACCATCCGGTCCTGGGCCAGCCGACCCTGGCGGTCACCGGGTTGGGCAGCCACGAGGGTCCGTTCAACGTCCTCGCCCCAGAAGCGTGGGCCCGGATCGACGGACGGTTCCCGGCACCGGTGATGCCCGACGAGATGGTCCGCGCCGTCCAGCAAGCCATGGGTCACCCAGAGGATGTCGAGATCACCCTGGCCAAACGGGAGCCCCCGTTCGAGGGGCCCGACCACCTGGGCGACCGATGCGTCGGGGCCTTGGACGCTTCTGGCCTGACCTCCGAGGTGATCGGGGTCGACTACGCCAGCGAGGCCGGGCACTGGCAGACCTGTTGCCCCACCGTGGTCTGCGGCCCGGGATCGATCTCACGGGCGCACAAGCCCGACGAGCACATCACACGAGAGGAGCTGGAGGCCGGGGTCCGGGGCTACACACGCCTCCTGGAGATCCTGGCCGGGCCTGTTTGACCGTCACCCTTGGCGCCAGCCGTGGACCAGCCGAGCGCCGGTCAGGCCCATGGCCGCCACGGCGGCGATCAAGGCGGTCCAGGCGTAGGGGGCCTCGTCGACGCTCTTGACGCTCATGGCCGAGAGCTCCTGGCGGGCCTTGTCGACACCGAAGCGATCCGATGTGTCCCCATCGTAGAAGAGCGCGTCGGGGTTCTCGATGGGGAGCGCCAGCCCGGTGGGGTAGGCCTCGCCGGTGTGCACGTTGTAGAGGGGCTGCATGGTCCGTTGACCTGCGGCCTCGGCCTGGTGGACGGTGATCTGGACGTCTAGACCCGTTCCCGCCGGGATGCGGGCCAGGTCGTGGGGGAGGGGGACGGCGACGTGGCGGACCTCGCCACCGATGGGCTCGGGGAGGTTGACCAGGTCGTGGGTCTGGGCGCCGTGACCGACGGTCCGGTCCTGGTGGATCAAGGTCACCTCGACGGTGACGTTCGGCGCCACCCCGTGGTCGATCTCCTGGGGTGGGTCACCGGCGGGGGAAGGCCACGGGGTCTGGTCAGCGGAAAGGTAGAAGTGGAACAGGGCCGGGGTGGCCGTGTCCAGGCGGAGGTCGCCGATCGGGCCGATCCGGCCGTAGAAGTCCGTCAACCGGTAGGTCCACGTGTGCTCGGTGCCGGTGGTGCTCGAGCCCGGTGTGGCCGGACCTTCGGACAGGTCGGGCTCCTGGATCGGAGGGACCTCGTCCATGGGGATCGGTTCGGCCATCCCTTGGGCGACCGAGCCTGGCCAGTGGGCGTAGAGCATCACCCGGCCCTCGTCGTCCACGTGGACCCCTTCCTCGGCTGCGCCGACGGGGACGAGGAGGGTGGCCAGGAGGAGACAGAGGGCCAGGCGCATCACCTCCAACCTCGGCGTGGGCCCCTTAAGAGCGTTGTGGCATGCCTGGGACCCGCCGGTGGGTGGACCGGGCCGGCGGGCTGCTTTTGTAGGAGGTGTCCTTAGGCGCCCCGTGGCCAACAGGTACCTGATCCTGGCCGGTGCCGCCGCCCTGGTGGCGTTGCTCGCCTGGGGGGTCCTTGCCGTCAGCCGGCGGGCTCGGGAGCTCCAGGACCAGGAGATGGGGCTGCTCGATCATCTTCGGGAGCTCCGGTACCGTGTCCTGGCGGCCATGGGCACGGTGGGCGTCCTCACCGTGCTCCTGTTCAGCTTCGACATCCAGCTGATGACGCTTCGTGGGTACACGTTCTGGGCCCCGATCCCCACGGTGGCCGAAAGCCTGGCCACGCGCCTGCTCAACGGGATCCTGGCCTACAGCCTGCCGGACACGGTGTCGCTGACCGTGTTGACCGCCAGCGAGGCCCTGGTCGCCCAGCTCCAGGCCGCCGTCCTGGGTGGGCTCGTGCTTGGCGCTCCGTTCGTGGCCTACCACATCGCCGCGTTCCTGGCCCCGGCCCTCCATCCCGAGGAGCGCCGGACCGTGGGGTGGCTGATGCCGGTCGCCCTGGCCCTGTTCCTGGGCGGCATCGCCTTCGGGTTCTTCCTGATGGTCCCCCTGACCCTGGCTACGCTCTACGCGTACGCTGATCCCATCGGGGCCGTGGCCTTGGCCCAGCCCCAGCAGACCCTCAGCTTCGTGCTGTTGACCTCTGGCCTGTTCGGCCTGGCCTTCGAGCTGCCGCTGATCATGGGCGGTCTGGCCTACATGGGCCTGATGCACCCCGACACGATGGGTCGACATTGGCGGGGCGTGGTCGTCGGGGTCCTGATCCTGGGAGCCATCCTGAGCGATCCCAGCCCGATCACCCAGGTCCTGATCGCCGGCCCAGTCATCCTCTTGTACGCCATCGGGGTGGGCGTGGCCCGGCTTGCCTACCGGCGCGGGAAGCGCTCCCGCCTGGGAGAGCCCCCGGGCTGAGCTGGATCCACCGGGAGGCGCGCCCCCGGACCGCTAGGCTCGCGTTCAGCAACGCCTTCATAGGACGAGGCCATAGGCATCGGCCGTGCCCACTGATCGCTTCGGTCCGACCACCCGCCCGGTCCACCTCGCCGCAGGTCTCCTCCTCCTGGGCGCCCTGGCCGTACCGTTGGCCGCCGCCCAGGGGATGACCATGCAGATCCTGGACCGCCCCGACGTCGTCGTCACCACCGATTACGAGGGCGAGGCGTACACCAGCCCCCGGTACTTCTTCAGCGTCCAGGCCGAGGTCACCAACGGCGACACCGAGCGCGGGGTCAACCTCCTAGCGATCACCTACCTGGACCCGGCGGTGGACGGCTGCCCTGAGCAACGCGGCGACGTCGGCTGGGTCACCCTGGGCCCGGTCAAGAACCGCAACATGGACCCCGGCGACTCGATCACCGTGGGCGGGGCCGCCCGCGCCGACCAAGGGAGCCCCGACCAGTACTGGCGGATGGAGGTCTTCGACCACTACCCCGACCAGGCCGGCGGGGACCAGAACTACTCGACCGGCGAGCACACCTTCTGCGTGGTCGCCCAAGTCAGCGAGGACGACCCCGACTGCGACAAGCAACGGGCCTGCTGGCTGGCCACGGACAACTTCCGGGCCTACGTCCGGCCGACCAACCAGGCGCCCTGGCTCCAACAGGTCGAGATCATCCCCGAGAACCCCGAGCCCGGCGACGAGATCCTCTTCCGGGCCACAGCCTCGGACAACGACACCGAACCCCGGGACGACCAGCTCACCTACACCTGGCGCATGGGTCCCGACCGGGCCAACGGGCCCGTGGTCCGCCACACGTACAACACGCCAGGGGAGAAGACGGTCACGTTGACCGTCACCGACGGGTTCGAGACGGTCACCTGGGAAGAGAACGTCACCGTGGCCGGGCAAGGCGTCGGCGACGATGACGACGGGACCGTCGACGGTGCTCCCGGGCCTGGGGTCGGCCTCGTGGTCGTGTCCCTGGCCGGGTTGGCAGCCGTTCTCGCCCGCCGCCGGGGTCGGTGACCGACCAAGCTGACCACTGGAAGCCTTATGTAGGCCCCCGAGGACTGAGGCCTGAGGCTTCCAGATGCGCGCCACGAGCTTGGCTGTCTTCCTGACCTTCGTCCTCGTCGCGGTCAGCCTGCCTTCTGGCCTGGCCAGCGAGCCCGGCCCCCGGGTCGTGGTCACCCACGAGACACCCGAGGACGGGACCACGTACGTCGGCAACGTGAACCACTTCGGCTGGGTCCTCCTGGGCGAGGATGGTGCACCGGCCTTCCACCACGATGCGACCGTCGAGATCACCCTGAACGATCAGACAATCTACAAGACCGAGCCCTCCACGGGCCACGACTACGACGGTGTCGACGAGATCCAGGTCGCCTTCCCGGCCACAGGCACCTACGAGGTCAGCGTCACGATCCCCACCGGCGACGGGGAGGTCACCGACACGTTCCAGGGCCAGGTCCTCCCGGCTCCCGACGAACCCGCCTCCCTCGAGGTCTCCGGTGCCACCGAGGCCGTGACCGGTGAGCCCGTGCGGTTCACCTACGAGGTGGTGGACAGCCAACTGGATCGCATCCCCCACTCGGACGTGCTCGTCCAGATCCGCGACACCGAGGCCAACAAGGAGGTCCTCCGCGTGCACACCCACACCCACGAGGAAGCCCAGAGCTTCGAGCACGTGTTCACCGAGCCGGGCACCTACGAGATCGCGTTCCTGGGCTACCAAGCCTTCGCGTCCCCGTCGGCCACCGCCTTCGAGCCCGTCCGGGGCGTCCAGACGGTCACGGTGGAACAGGGTCCGGCCCCAGCGGGCCTCCAGGCGCCCTCGCCGCCGACCGAGGTCCCCTTGGAGAACCGGGTCGACCCGGGCCAGAACGACGGACCCTACGAGCTCTGGGCTACCTACGATCCCTACACCAGCGTGGGCACCTTCGGGCGGATCCACCTCACCACGGTCGTCACCGACGCGACGACCGGCGACCCGGTCCCGCACGTGGACCTCGATGCCACGCTGACCGGTCCCGACGGGACCGTCCTGTTCGAGAGCCAGACCCTGCACGAGTACGACGGCGTCTTCCACCTGGCCGCTGCCTACCCGACCCCCGGCGACTACCGGCTCGAGGTCACCGCCGAGAAGGGCGCCTGGACGGACACGACCACGCACACGTTCAGCGTCCACCCGCCGGTCGTGCCGATGGCCGCCGGACCCCAGTACGCCACCCTCGACCGTCCGGACACCATCGAGGCCGGCACGCCGACCGATCTGGTCGTCACGGCCACCGACGAAGCCGGCCAACCATTCGACCACAGCGAGATGACCGTGACCCTCCGCGACCAGGCCACCGGGTTGCCGATCCTCTCCGACAAGGTCCACACCCACGGCTCCGGCGAGTTCCCGATCACCGCCACCTTCCCGACCGCTGGCGACTACACCGTCGAGGTCGACGGGGTCGACCTTGAACCGACCGCCGCCACCGGGGTCCACGGACCGAGCATGGGTCAAGCGCCGATCTTCGATCTGACCGTCGACGACGGTGACGGCCTCGATGATACCGACGAGATGCTGGACACGGCCAGCCAAGAGGGCTCTGAGGGTGTGCCCGGGCCCGGCGCGATCGCGGCCCTGGTCGCCGGGATCGTGGCGACCGTGGTCACCCGCCGACGCTGAGCCTACAGGGCCGGTTGCTGCTGGGTCAGGCAGTGGCAGGCACCCATGCCGACGACCAGGTCCGTGGCCG
>CAZBKU010000091.1:0-10548 GCA_964492585.1 uncultured Thermoplasmatales archaeon
GGGCAACCTCACGGTCACCGCCGCCGAGCTGCGGATCACCGTCGGCATCGTCGAGGAGACGATCCCCATCGCCCAGGCCACCGCCGATGTGGACGAGTGCCCGGTCGCCCAGGCCTAGGCGTGCGTGCAGGGCCGCCGGCCGCTGGCGGTGGAGCCCCGGTCCCAGGGCCCGGCCGACCGCCCGGGCAGGGGACCCGGCGGCGGGTCGAAGGAGGGGTCGAAGGGACGCGGAGATGGGTCGCTCGGCGTGAACCTCTTCGCAGGGACCCTCACGCCCGTCCACCGATCCCCGTTTATAAACGACCGCCAGCGAGGCGTTTGAAGGTAACGGCAACGCTATTTATACATCTCGATAGAAACATTCAAACCTAGGGCGGCCGATAACGCCCTCCTTAATGGGGTCGTTCGGTGGGAGATGCGACCGTTTTTCGAGGTGTGCCTGCCTCCCGGTGACAGGGGTGGGCCGCCACCGCCTCGGACGGGCGGTTCGTAAAGCCCAACTGGCCAGTCGGGAGAAGCGTGGTGGGACCAAAGGACACCCCGGACTTATGCCAACGCTTTTCGACAGAACCTGGAGAGCCACGTCCGATGGCTTCCCGAGCAAGCGTTTGGATCGCCCTTGGCGTGCTGCTGATCGCTGGTCTCGTGCCGGTGGCTGCCGCCAGCCTGGCCGGCACCGTCGACGACGTCGACGAGGCCGCCTCCCAGGACGATCGGCCCGCCAGCCAGCAGGCTGGACCCATGGCCACCGAGGGCAGCGCCTCGGAGCCCTGGAGCCGGGGCGAGTACGAGGCGGCACGGGGGATCGAGGTGACCCTCGAGAGCTTCGATGGGACCGAGCTGGCTCTGGGCATCTTCAGGCCTGAGATCCCCGGTTGCGACTGGGAGGCCGACCGGCTGCCGGCCGAGTGCCAGCTGCCGGTGGTCGTCCACGCCAGCCCCTACTTCGGTGGTGCCGTCGAGGAGGCCAGCGGTCAGCCGCCCCTGGTCGAGTGGCTGGTGCCCCGCGGGTACGCGGTGGTGCAGATGGCCCTGCGCGGGACCGGCGAGTCCGGCGGGTGCTTCGAGTTCAAGAACCCCGAGGACATCCGGGACGTCGAGGCGACCCTGGACCACCTGGTCGACGCGTCCTGGACCAGCGGCCAGCTGGGCATGGTCGGGTTCAGCTACGCCGGCACGGCCGCCTGGGCCGGCGCGGCCAGCGGGCATGCCAACCTGGAGACCGTCGTGCCGATCAGCGCGGCCGTCGACGCGCCCGACCTCTACTACAAGAACGGCACCGCCGACTACCGGGGCCCGGTGACGCCGCTGGGGTACTACCCGTACGCCATCGGACCGACCGGCGTCGATGTCCACACGGACCTGGGGGCCTGGACGGCGGATGTCTGCCAGGAGCAGACCAAGGACTGGAGCCAGGCCTTGTCGACCACGGTCACCGGCGATGCCGGCAGCGCCTACTGGCAGGCCCGGGATCTGACCGGCGACGTGCTCGAGCGTTACGACGGGAGCGCGTGGGTGATCCACGGGCTCCAGGATCGCAACGTGAACCCCAGCCAGGTCGTGCCGTTCACCCGCGAGCTCCGCGACAGCGGGCTCGAGACCCGGGTGTGGCTGGGCCAGTGGGGCCATGCCGTCCCGGATGACTACGCCGACCATTGGAACGCCCGCTGGGACTTCGCCGAGGAGCTGGTGACCTGGCTGGACCACTACCTCAAGGACCAGGGCGAGACCCCTGACCTGGACGTGGAGGTCGAGAACAGCCGGTACCGGTGGCGCACCGTGGAGGCCTACCCGCCCCAGTTGGACGGCTGGCAGGAGCTGATGACCCAGGGCCGGTCGATCGACTGGGGGACCCGGTGGAGCCACGACTTCGGGCCCTTCGAGGAGCCGGTCAGGATCAACGGCCTGCCTAGATTGCACTTCGAGGCCACGCCCTACTCCACCCAGGGTGGCTACGTCTTCGCCCAGCTCTACGACGTCTACCCCGACGGGACCACCACGACCCTGGGCTGGGCGGTCATGGATCTGCGCTACCACCAGGGCGGGAACACGGACCCCGAGGTCCTGGTCCCCGGCCAACGGATCGATGTCCAGATGGAGTTCGAGCCCACCGATGCCCTGATCAAGCCCGACCACGAGCTCCGCCTGGTGGTCTTCCGGGACAGCATGGAGGGCATGACGGCCAACCCGGACCCGACACCGGTGGTCATCGGGCAGACGACCCTGTCGTTGCCGGTGTCCTAGGCGTGTTGCCCGGGACCCTGGGGTCGCCTCAAGGACCCTAGGGGACACGTGTGACCGCTAGCCGGGCAGGCCGGCTTGCCTGTCACGGTGGCATCGGGTGCCGAGCGCTGGCTGGCCGCGGCCGGGAGGCGCCGTGGCCGACCGACGCCGAGAAGCGCGATGGCTGGTCGATGCGATCCGGGACCGCCTGGTCGATCCTCCCGGTCAGACGGGCCGATCGATGCCAGCACGCGCCGTGGCTTGCCGATGCGATCGACGACGCTGGAAGCCAGCTGGCCAAGAGGAGAAGGACAAGAGAGAAGGTGGCCGGGGATCGACGGGCCCGGCCGGCCCGGTCTAGGGTGGCGGCTCGGTGACCTTAGAGGATCAACATGTCCGAGTCGTGCCCGCAGAGGTTCTGCCATCCCGAGTCGGTGTACCCCTCGTCGAGGTTGGCCTGGGTCGGGTTGGGGCCGCCGGCCTGGAGGCCCTCGATGTCGTTGTCCTCCATGTACAGCCTGACGTCAAGGGCTGGCTCCTCACGCACGTTGACGTAGAGGGTCTCTTCCTCCTCGTCGGTGGTGGGATCGTCGCCGATGGCCACGACCTCGCCAGGGGCCTCGTCCATGGTGCACGTGGCGTCTGGACCCTCGTGCGTCGCGATGCTCACGCCGGGCGCCAAGGCAAGGGCGCCCAGCAGGATGATGACACTTGCTGCTGTCCTCATGGCTCACAACCTCCCGGGAATCTTCCCGTGGAAGAGAATGGGCTATAAGGGGTTTAGTCTTTCCCTCGTCGCTGGCGTTGACCACAAGCGAGATATCCCCGTGAACGTCGAAAGACGGCGTTGAAGCGTGTCTCACGCTCCAGCCTCGACAGAGGCTTTTCTTTTTTCTATGTCGATATAGGTATAGCCGAATCGGACGATAGGCTTATGGGGTTGGCATTACGTAGGGAGGCTGGAGAGCTTGCGGGAGGCCAGGATATGCCAGGCAACGTAGCCAAGATCCTACCGATCACGGTCGTCGGCGTCATGCTCGTCATGGCACCGATGGCGCTTGCACAACCGGGGACCCCCGGGGAGAACCCCCTGGACTTCTTCCTGTCAGACGACGACAGCGACGACGGCAAGATCATGTACAAGGAGGACGGCGACGTGGCCTCCGGCGTGGTCTCCTTGACGCCAAGCCAGTCCTGCCAGCTCTGGCACGCCGACGAGGCCGCTCTGGTGGACCTGACCTTCGCCGACACCGACGCCAACGACGAGGTCGAGTACACCCTGGACGTCACCCTGCTGGCCGCCGTGAACGAGATCACGGTGAGCGTGGGCCCGATCTCGCCCGACGGTGTCTACCAGGCCACCGCCAGCGCCACCGGGACCGACGGCACGTTCAGCCTGGACGAGGATCTCACCGTGCTCGAGGACGGCTACCTCGGCTTCCGGGTGTGCGCCGTGTTCGCCACCGGCACCAGCGGTACCGTCGACATCAACACCGACGGCACCTCCTGGGTGTCGATGACCCAGGCCCCACCCCCCACCTACCCGACCCCCGAGCTGGGCACCCTGCTCCTCTCCGGGGTGGGCCTGCTCGCCATCGCCGGGGTCAACCGCATCCGGCGCGGCTGAACCGACCGCCTGACACGATGGACGTCCCCTGTCCGCCTCGAGCGGACGGGGGCCTCCCTCTCCTCCCTGGAGACGACCATGCCTGAGCCCACCGATCCTTCGTCGTCCCGAGGCCAGCATCAGGATCCCCGCACCGGCCGGTCCGGCAAGCGGCTGGCGGGGCCTGCGAGCAGCGGGCCCCGCAGCGCCCGGCCGACGGCCCGGCCGCGAGTGTGCAGGACCGTACAATCGAGCGGCCCAACCGACCAGGATCGGCCGCCAGGTGGCCTTGGCCGAACCCCCACTTCATATAGGTTCGGCCCAATTCGGCATCTGGGGTTGTGACTCAGTGAGGGAGGTTGTCACCTCCGGTCAGCTGAGGGAGGGCCTCGTCGAACGATCGAGTCTCCCTCAGCGCATCACCGTGCTCCTCCTGCGCGAGTCGGCCTTCGGCAGGTGGGTGCATCTCTCGGTCGGCGAGGGGGCACCCCCGGCGGCTTTCGTCGCCGAACGCCTGCTGCCGGAGGTCGACCTAGGGGACCCCACGGCTCGCTCGAGCAGGCACGGCAACGCCGTGCTCGGCGTGCTGCCTCCCCTCTACCCGTCACGACCCCCTCGGGAGGGCGATGACGTGCCGGGTCTCCGGCTGAGCCCTCCGCCGATCGGTCGGCCCCAGGGGTCCTCCCAGGCATCCGACGGGCCCCGGATCACCGAGCCGGTGGCCGAGCCTGGACCCACGGAGCAGGGCTGGCAGCCGCCGGTCCCGACGCCGGAGGCCTCCTTCTGGGAGCGGTTGACCTGGCTGGAGAAGACCTGGCTGGGCTGGCTGGGGCACTTCTTGACCGTCCGGATCGACCAGCCCGACATCCGGATCGACGCGGCGTGCGCGATCCCACGGTGGGGGGAGGACAGCCTGGAGGAGCGGTTCGTCTCCCTGGCCGGGGCCTCGGGCCTCTTCGCCGAGGGGACCGCCCACGTGGTCGCCACCCGCAGCCTGCGCACCGGGCCGACGCCCAAGCCGCCCACCGACCTGACCCAGGAGGACATCGAGACGGCCCAGCTGGCCTTGATCATGGGGTACTACGAGCGACCCAAGCGGGCCACCCTCGACGACCTGGCCGAGGCTGCCGACATGACCGAACCCTGGATCCAGTCCCACCTGCAGCGCGTCGAGCGCCGGGCGGTCTACCACCTGATCCTGGATGTCCTGGCCGAGGCAGAGGAGACACAGCGGACACGGAGGCAGGCCCCGTGAGCCACAGCATCGGACAGACCCGCCGTCCGACGAGCGTCCGCCGCGCCACCGGGACCGACGACAGGACCTCGGCCGACGACGTCGACCTCACCCCCCTTCCCACCACCGACCGTCGACCAGGGCGACCTGGACACCGGCGGTGGTTCATCATCTTCACGCTCAACCGACAGGACGCTTGCACCCACGACCGCACGACCGATCGCACCTGCTGGGGGCAGGGAGGGGGGAGGATGCACTGACGAGCTGGCCTGCTCGATCCTGCACCCTGATGCGATGAAAGGGTCGCCGCCGGGATCGGGTAGGGCCTACAGAGACTGAAGGTATAGGGGGTTGTGACTCGTATGCCCAGCAGTCATCTCCCGGCGGCAGCACGGGCAACACCAGTGAAGGCTTCTGCCCGCTTACCTAGATACACTAGCGTTTAGTATAAAACTTCTAGCGTGATGCATCTTCGGTGTCTGAGCGGCCGATGATGTTCATCGCGTGGCTGGGACCCTCGATCCCAGGCACCTGAGCCGCTGTCGACGCCTCGGGCTCCGGTGTCGGGGCCAGGACCCTGGCCAGAGCCTCTTGCTGAGCCGGGCAGCCCTGGTCCCTCCTGGGCAGGTGCCCGTTTGGCGGTCCAGCATGGGCGCCAGGTCCCCGGTCGCGCACGCCGATCGGCCGGCCGGGCGGGACCCTGGTGGGGTCGGCTCCGGTGCCCGGGACGATCGGGCGTGTGCGCTGGCCGGCCGGGCGCGGTGGCCCCCGAGCACGGGTGGTTAATTTTCTATCTCGATGGAACGATGATAGGTGGCGGCCGGTCGGTCGCGTCCGGCACGCGACCGTCGTGCTAGGCGGTGAGGAGGGTCGTCCCTGGCTGGGCCCAGGCCGCGAGCCGGCCGTGGGTGATGCTTGGCCCTCGAGCCGGCGGGCACGCCGGCTGCCAGCTCCGGCGACCTGGTGCAGAGCGGTGGACAGGGGGGCCAACGGCGTGGGACGAGCAGGGATCGTCAGAGGCGACCAGAGGCGGTGTGGGTGGACAGGGCCAGGAGCCAGGGGCCACGGGTGGACGACGACCAGAGGTGGCCTGAGACGGGGCAAGCGGTGCAAGAGACCAGCGATGGTGAAGAGGAGCTGGCCCCGTGTGTGGGCGCTCAGAGGCGTGTGAGTCGAGGAGAGGTGGGGGTGGGGGACCAGAGGGGGGTGACATCAGGAGCAGCGAGGCTGCAGAGGTGGTGTGACAAGAGCAGAGACGGTGTGGGCTGGTCGCGGGTAGGCAGACCGGCAGGGGGCAACGGTGGTGTATGTCGGGTGTCTCTCAACCGGCCTTGCAGCCGGGGATCACGACCCGTTGCCCCCCAGGGCCTGCGCCACAGGGAGGACGGTGCCTCCCATGGTCCATGATTGCATCGAGATAGAAAGAATCTTTCCCCGAGCGGTCCCCGGGGTCAGGCAGCGGCCCGGGGCCCGGGGGTCGCCGGGGATGGCCGGCCCTGGTCGGCGGGCGGTGGCGGGCCTTGGATCCCCCAGGCCCCGGGACCCGTGGACGATCCACGGATGGCCTTTATCATCTATAGATAGGAATCCTATGATGATAACTGGTCAACCCCACCGACAATCACGATCGTCGCCGGCGATTCTGGGTGCCACGGCCACCGATCGCCGGACCGATACGAAGCCCACCGCGGACCGGGAGGAACGCATGACGCCGGAGACACATGTCGTCTAAGGGCCGTTCATGGCTCCAAGCGGCCGTCGACCGTCGGCCGCCATCCAGGTCCCCGGACCGGGTGACCCGGCACACGCCCCTTGGCAGCACCGCCGTCCCCCACCATGCTTTTGTGAAGCCGTTATCCGCTTATGGTTGTTTGGAAACCCCTAAGTAGGATTCCGTCGCATGGTTAATGTGGTGTATGTCGGGTATGGGATGACGGCCGTGTTCCTTCTACCGGAGGCCCAGTGACCGATCAACGGCGCTGGGTACGGCGCCCCTGGGTCGCCTGCAAGGGTGGCCTGCTGGGCGTCGCCGTCTAACCCCCAACGCACAGGTTCGACCACCCGGCTAGCGCTAGGTCAGCGCTGCGGGCGGACGCGTCTCGGAGCTACCTTCTCCGAGGTCCGCTCGCATCTGGCCGCATCTCGGGTCGCGGTCACCCCCTCTGCGGCTTGGAAGGCCGATGAGCCCCTCCTCCGGCGAGGCCTTCCGCCCGTGATGCGTGGTGACCTGGACGGCCTGCACGAAGGCTCATGGCCTCGACCATATGACCACCCGGGAGCCAGGCCCCCGGCTCTTGGACACCTAGGTCCCCGGGGCACTGTCCTCCTGTACCCGAGGTGGCCTGGATCGCTGGCGCCCGCCAGCAGCCCCACGGACCGCTGGCCGAGACGCCCCTTGGAGCGCCCGGGACAGGGTGCTCACCTCGGGAGGACCGGCCGGTCTCTTGGGGAGGGGGAAGGAAGAGGTTGCCAACGTTGAAGGCCGTCCCAACAGGTCCAAGGATGGGGGGCTCGGCCATGAGCCCAAACCGTCGCGATGACGAACCGGTGCTCACCTCCCTTGTGGTTGTCCGCCGGGCCCCCTCCCATGCTCCATCCTGAGAAGAACAGCATCGCCGGACGGCCGTCCCTGGTCAGGCGTCCTGGCCGGCGGGCAAGGGACCCGGGCGCCTGCCAGGGCACGATCACCCGACGCCGAGGTCGAGGTCGGGCGCTAGCCGGTCACTGGCTTACCGACACCCAAGATGTTAAGGTGCCCCACGACGACCACCGGCCGGGAGGCAGACCTTGAGGACACGAGCATGCCGTTCGTGCGGCGAGGAGAAATCGATCGCTGGTGTGTGGTACCTGTTGGCCAGCACCGGACAGGACGACGGGTTCGTGTGCGGGGAGTGCTACCGCGGACCCGACACGACGACCGGGGCGGCCACCGACGAGGCAAGCGGCACCGGGACAGCGGCCTAGGCCTCTTCGACGAACCGATCGTCGGTCGAGACGTTCGAGGATGTGCGACCCCTAGAGGAACTGCCTACCCTTCCCTGGTCGGCATGGACGTGAAGTCCTCTTCGGTACCGAACCGGGCTTTCAGGGTGGGGGAGCTCGGGATACCGGCGAGCTCCCGCTTGCGGGTCACGCTCCAGTTGACGAAGAGAAGGCACTTGTGGACCTCCCGGAGGGCCTCCATGAACGTGTTCCTGGTCAAGCCTCCGTCGTAGCTGATCTGACGGGCGAAGTCGAACCCTTCGGGGAACCCGTCTTTCGGAGGTAGGATCTGGAACTCCGTGGATCGGAAGAGCAGCCCCATCCGCATCTCCCAGAGGAGCTCCATGGCTTGCTGTGCCGGCAGCTCTGTGAGGAAAGCGACCTCTTGATCTGTGAACGTGATCCGGCTCCGGATCTCGACGGCTTCCTGCTGGCCGTCGGAGAGGAGGATCGTGTGCGTCCAGCCGTTGGGCATCTTGGCATCGATGGCCCATTCGATGCCTTGGGTCTCCTCTTGCACCGTGGGCTGGTACCCTTCGCTGTCCAGCCATCCGACGATCATGCGTCCGACGCGGTTCAGGGTCATGGTGGGATGCTCTTGTTCACCGCGTTCGTCGGAAGGTTCTCGACGGCCACGATATCGCCGCCGAGAGCGTTGGACCGGTGGGCGATCGGTTGGAACCAGCGGGGTTGACCAGCCAGATCCTCACGGATGGGCTCGATGGCCTCGGGTAACGAGATGACAAGCTCGGTCGGAGATCTTGCGACGACGCTGAGCTTCTCACCACGGTCGAGCCCGAACTCCTTGACCAGGGCCTTATCGATCCGGAGGGCCACGCTGTTCCCCGTGGTGGTCACGGTGGCCTCGAAGGTCTGATCCCTGAGCTTGTTGTAGGCAGCCACCAGTTGTGTGTGCTCTGGATCGTGGTGGACCTCGCGGCACCTCGAGCACCTCAGCCCATCGACCAGGAACCCCGACAGGGGGGTTCGGACCTCCTCGAACGTTCCGCCGCAACCAGGATGTTCCTTGCTCATGATGATCTACCGGTCTCCTTGATGTGCCAGAAGACCCACGCGGGACCATCCGCGTAGGGTTCCCATCCGACGTGCTTGCCGACGACCTTGACCTCCTGGCCTTGGATCCGGAGGCATCTTTCGAAGATCTCGTCTGAGCGTGGCCCGGTCCCGCAATCGTACCCCTCCTCAAGGATCCTGACCACATCCCAGAGCGTCAAACCCAACCGGGTCAGCTCCTGATCCCCGTGGCTGGTGGCGACGACGGGGGCACCTTGGTAGGTTGGAAGCCATGACGGCACACGGACTGATGTACGTATACTATATGACTTTGGGTGTCGGGAGTAGAGCGAATGTACGTATTCTCTGGCGGCGCTGAGTGTGGCCCGTCGAGCCCCCCGAACAGACGCGGAGGCCTTGGTCCTGGCGTCCTAGGCCGGCTACCGCCTTGCACGCTTGTCCGTGGTGAGGCTATAAGGCGGCGATGCGATGGCATCACATGGCCACCGTCGTCCTGGTCCACGGCTCCTTCCACGGCGGCTGGTGCTGGCAGCGCGTGGTCCCGCTTCTCGAGGACGCGGGCCACGAGGTCTGGACCCCGACGCTGACGGGCCTGGCCGAGCGCCGGCATCTGCTCACGCCCGACGTGGATCTGCGGATGCACACGCGTGATGTGATCGAGCTGCTCTCCTTCGAGGATCTCCAGGACGTGGTCCTGGTGGGTCACAGCTACGGCGGCATGGTCATCAGCAGCGTGGCGGCCGTGGCACCCTCGCGGCTGCGACGCGTGGTCTACCTCGATGCCTACCTGCCAGGCAGCGGTGAGTCGGAGATCGACCTGTGGCCTGAGGCGTGGGTCGCCGATCACCGACAGGCGCTAGAGCAGGTGCTCCCGGTCCGCGAGCCGCCGCCGGCCGAGCTGCTCGGCGTCGAGGACCCGTAGGACGCGGCGTGGGTCGAGTCGCGGATGACGCCCCACCCGTTGAACACGTACACCCAGCCGGTCCCCGAGGCCGAGGAGACCGTGCCTGGGGCGTTCATCCACTGTACCCAGGGGGCGTTGGCCGGCCTGTTCGGGACCTTCGCCCAGCGGGCCCGCGATCGTGGCTGGCCGGTCCACGAGCTCGCCACAGGGCACGAGGCCATGGTCACCAAGCCTGGCGAGGTGGCGGGGTTGCTCGAGCGGTGCGCGTCGGGACCGCAGGCGTCGGCCGCTGAAGGCGTGCTGTAGTGGTACCAGGAGCTTGGGGCGAGATGTGACTCAGGTCCAGCGTAGCTCCTAGGCGAGAAGGGACGATGGGCGAGACCGGATGTCGCCCGACCACGGCGCGGTGATCCGGTCGGGCTCTCGCGAAGCCGCGAGCAACCCCACCGCGGCTTCGCGATCGAACTCCGTTCAAATCCGGTCCTTGGCCGCTACTGAGCCAAGAGAATCTATGGGCGAGACCGGATTTGAACCGGCGACCTCCCGGTTATCAGCCGGGTGCTC